>NZ_LECT01000036.1 GCF_001027925.1 Rhodopirellula islandica
TTGACACGGAAAATGCGACGTTGATTTTTATTCTGTCCTACGCCCCAACGGGGCAGCCACAACCCAGGGCGTTGCCCTGGGCTGGCATAGGGCTGCCCCGTTGGGGCGAAGTCGAGGAACAAAACCTGCGCAGTCCAAAGCGGTGTCAATACCAACCTTTTGACAGCCCAGGCGAACGCTCAAACGGCTCGCATGGTGGTGCGCGATCATTCCTGCCGACCTGCTTAGAAGAACATCTGCTGCGTCAGCTTCAGGTTCTTGGAGGGGGAGATTCGCAGCGGCTGAGTGGCGAGATAGCGGTCGGCACAGATCAGGTGCAGTTGATCGCCGAGGCATTCGCGGTGCGTTCGCAGTGTCACGTCGGGATCGTTGTTCTCGTCGGAAAGGTGAGCCAAGCAAGCCCACTGCAGGTGCTCGCTGGCGTGCGAGATCACTTCCGCAGCTTCCCGGTTGGAGATGTGCCCGCCAGAACCCGAGATGCGATCGCGAAGGAAGTCGGGGTAGGCCGAGGCGGCCAACATGCCTTCGTCGTAGTTGCTCTCGATGAGCAAGGCATCCAGCGTGTTGACACTGGCGAGCAGGTCATCGAAGACGCATCCCAGATCCGTCCACAATCCAAATCGAGAGCATCCGTTGTCGAGCGTGAAGGCGGCTCCGTCGACACCGTCATGCGGCGTGGGCATGGTTTCGATGGAAGTCTCGCCGACGGTGAATGTTTCGCCGGGAACGAAGTGCTGGATGTCTTGGACCGGGCCAAGTGGAACACGGTGCTCAGTCGCTCGCAGGGTGCGCCGGCTGATGTGAATCGGCACATTCAGTTTGCGGTTCAGGACGCCCAGGCAACCGATGTGGTCGCGGTGCTCGTGCGAGATCACAATGGCATCGATTTCCGATGCGTCACGCCCGGCTTCGTTCAAGCGTGTTTGGACTTTGCGGAAACTGATTCCCGCATCAAAGAGCAAGCATTCCGAGCCCGTGTCGACGAAGACACAGTTGCCGCTGCTTCCTGATTGCAAACACAGAACATCCATGCGTGCAATCGTAGCAGGTTCTCAAGCGATGTTCGACAACGGGTTTTGAACGCCGATTGCCGCGTTTGAACTGGTAGCAAACGCTGCGTCACAGCAGAAATGAGGTTTCCGTCCGTAGCGACACTCGTCAAGAGTTTCGACCGTCAGGAGATCTTCGAAAGGCTTGACGACTTTCGCTACGTCATTCTCCGGAAAATAAGCTGCATCGGGTCACGAGCGAGTTCTGGCGAATCTGGTTTTGCCGAACGACTTTTGTTCGCATTTCAGTGTGCAAGCGGATCAGTCCTTCGACTTCTTCGCTTTGCTGTCGCCCTTTTTCCCATCGCCTTTGGGTTCCGCCTTGGGTTTGTCGGCGCTTTGGCCTTTTTTGTAGCTCTCGCTGCGGTAGTCGGTTTGGTAGAAGCCGCTGCCTTTGAAGACGATGGCGGCCCCGGTTCCAAACTGGCGTTGCAGTTTGTTCTTTTTGCATTCCGGGCACTTCTTCAGCACTTCGTCGTTGATGCCTTGGAACACTTCCAACTCGTGACCACAGGCTTCACACAGATAATCGTAAGTCGGCATAGGAAGGGATTGAAAGAAGAAGGGAGAGGGAGGAATGGTTTCAAAATCGAGTCGGTGATCTTCGAAATTCTTGACGACTTTCGCTACGGATCAGGCGGAACCATCACCGGTGCTGACGACGACTTGAGCCGGACGCACAACGCGGTCGTGCATTTGGAAGCCAGGTGTGGCGACGTGAGCGACCATGCCCGATGCAATCTCGGGATGAGGCATCTGCGAGATGGCTTCGTGAAAGTTCGGATCGAACAGTTCGCCTTCGGCGGGGATCTCTTTGATCGCGTGTTTGGCCAGCACATCATCGAGTTGCTTGCGAACCATGGAAACACCTTCGATCAATCCGCCGACGGATTCCCCTTCCCCCGCAGCCTTTGCCGCGTCGATTGCCCGCAACAGATTGTCCCGGACTTGGAGTATGTCGGTGACCAGCGGCATGCCAGCAAATTTCAGTTGGGCTTCGGTGTCGCGGCGCAAGCGTTTGCGGAAGTTTTCCGCTTCGGCTTGGGCTTGCAAAACACGCTTGTTCGCTTCTTCCACTTCGCCTCGTAGACGCATCATTTCTTCATCGCGAGTTTCCTCGCCGGCCTGCGTGAACGCTTCGTCGTTGGAGGCGGAATCGTTTTCAAACGAAGCGTTGGCTTGCGATTCCAATGCTTCGTCTTCGGATTGGAATTCTTCTTTGGATGGTTCGTTCATGAGTCTTTCTCCGTGTCGGTTGAGCCGGTGTTGGCGTCTTCCGGTTCGGGGTCAAAAAAGTGGCGAAGTTTGTCGAGAAACGAAGTGCGTTCGGGAAGCACGGAGTCGTGGTCGAGTTCGGCCAATTCGCGAAGCAATTTTTGTTGTTTGTCGCTGAGCTTCTTGGGGACTTCGATGAAGACCTGGACCAGCAAGTCGCCGGTTCGTCCGCTGCGAGGGTCCACGATCCCCTGGCCACGAATGGTGAAGACGTGCCCGGTCTGTGTTCCGGCGGGGACGGTCAGTTCGTGCGGTCCATCGAGAGTCGGCACATTGATCGCAGCGCCGAGTGCGGCCTGGGCGTAGGAAATGGGCATCTGCAAAATCAGATGCTGGCCTTCGCGTTTGAACAGGTTGTGTTCTTTGACGGAGATGAAGCAGTAGCAATCGCCGTTGGGGCCGCCATCGGGGCTGGGTTCGCCTTCGCCCTGCAAGCGGACTCGCATGCCGTCGTCGACCCCAGCAGGGATCTCGACGTTCATCTCGGCTTTTTCGTTTTGTGTTCCCGTGCCACGGCACTTGCCGCAGGGTTCGCCGATTTGTTTGCCGGCTCCTTTGCAGGTCGGGCACGTCGTTTGGACACGCAGGATGCCTGCCGATTGGATGACTTGTCCCTGCCCGCCGCACATGGTGCAGGTGACGGGTTCGCTGCCCGCGGCGGCGCCACTGCCGTCGCAGGTGTCGCAGGAAACGCGGCGTCGGAAGACGATGTCTTTGTGGCATCCCCGAGCGGCTTCTTCCAGAGTCAGCGTGACATCGCAGCGAACATCGGCGCCGCGTCGAACGCGTCGTCGTCCGCCACCGCCTCGCCGGGAGCCTCCGCCGAAGAAGTCGCCAAAGCCGCCACCGAACAGGTCGCCGAAGGCTTCGAAGATGTCCTCGACATCGCCGTATTGTTGCGTGGTGCCTTCGACCCCGGCGTGGCCGTATTGGTCATAGCGGGCTCGCTTGTTCGCGTCGCTAAGGACTTCGTAGGCTTCGGTGGCTTCTTTGAATTTTGTCGTCGCGGAATCGTCGTCACGGTTGCTATCGGGGTGGTACTTGATAGCAAGTTTGCGATACGCGCGATCGACCTGCTGCTTCGTGGCCGTTCGCTCGACCTTCAGCACTTCGTAGTAGCAGGTTTGGGTGGCCATGAGGAATCAAACAGTGTGTGTTCGTGGTCGGTGATCACCTCGGCGCCGAGTCGTCCATCGGTCCGGCAGGGATGAGATGGAAAGACGCTGGGAGGGTCATGAAAACGGGCCGCTCACCGATGGCGAACGGCCCATTAATAAATTGCAGTGCCGGAGGCGGGATCGATGATCCCGTCCTTCGACGCTGGCGAATTTGGAAAGGCGATTAGCTAATCATGCCTTCGACAGGACGCTTGTCCTTGTCTTCTTGCTCGAAGTTCGTGACCAAGGCTTCGGTCGTGAGCAACAAGCCTGCGATGCTGGCGGCATTGGTCAATGCGGTGCGAACCACTTTGACCGGGTCGATGACGCCGGCTTTGACCATGTCGGTGTATTCGCCCGTGTGAGCGTTGAAACCGATCTTAGGATTGTTCTTTTGCAAGACTTCGTCGACGACAACGCTGCCGTCGATGCCGCCGTTGTCAGCGATTTGACGCATGGGAGCATCCAAGGCTCTCAGGACAATCTCGACGCCGACTTTTTCGTCGCCTTTGGCCTTCTTCTTGGCTGCTTCCACGGCTTCGCGGCAGTGAACCAAAGCCACACCGCCACCAGGCAGGATGCCTTCTTCGACTGCAGCGCGGGTGGCGTGCAAAGCGTCTTCCAGGCGAGCCTTGGTTTGCTTCATTTCAGCTTCGGTTTCGGCACCGACGCTGATGACAGCCACACCGCCGGCCAGTTTGGCCAAACGCTCTTGGAACTTTTCCTTGTCGTAATCGCTGTCCGTTTGCTCAATTTGAGCGCGGATTTGAGCGACACGTTTGTCGATGTCTTCGCGTTTGCCGGCACCTTCGACAATGGTCGTGTTCGACTTGTCGACGGTGACTTTCTTCGCGCGACCGAGGTGTTCCAGGGTGACGTTCTCGAGCTGCATGCCGAGGTCTTCGCTGATCAGCGTTCCGCCGGTCAACGTGGCGATGTCGCCCAGCATGGATTTGCGACGATCGCCGAAGCCAGGAGCCTTGACCGCACACACGTTCAGCGTGCCACGCAATTTGTTCACCACCAACAACGTCAATGCTTCCGCGTCGACGTCTTCGGCGATGATCAGCAAGGGCTGACCGGTTTGGGCGGTCTTCTCGAGCAACGGCACGAGGTCGCGGATGTTGCTGACTTTCTTTTCGTACAGCAACACCAACGCGTCTTCGAGGCTCGCTTCCATGGTGCTGGAATCGTTGATGAAGTACGGCGAGACATAGCCTTTGTCGAACTGCATCCCGTCGACGTATTCGACCTCGGTGTTCCGGCTCTTGCCTTCTTCCACGGTGATGACGCCGTCTTTGCCGACTCGTTCCAGCGCGTCGGCGAGCAATTCGCCGATCACGTTGTCGTTGTTGGCCGAGATCGCACCGACGTGAGCGACTTCTTGTTTCCCGTTGACTGGGCGTCCCATTTCAACCAAGTGATCGCAAGCGGCTTCGACAGCCTTTTCGATCCCGCGACGAATCGCGGTGGGGTTGCTACCGGCAACGATGTTTCGCAGGCCTTCTTTGAAGATGGCACGAGCGAGCACGGTGGCGGTGGTGGTTCCATCGCCGGCCAAGTCGCTGGTCTTTTGAGCGACTTCGATGACGAGTTTCGCACCCATGTTCTCGAAGCGATCTTCGAGTTCGATTTCTTTGGCAACGGTCACGCCGTCTTTGGTCACGGTGGGACCGCCAAAGGATTTGTCGATGATCACATTCCGACCGGTGGGGCCCATCGTCGTTGCGACGGCCTTGGCCAGTTTTTCAACGCCGGCCAACATGCGGGCCCGAGCGTGATCGTCAAAAAGCAATTGTTTTGCCACGACTGAATTCCTCGTAGATGTTTTGGGGTGAAAGAACGAACCGGATCAGCCGATCTTGGCCAAAATATCGCTTTCGCGAAGAATCTTCATTTCGTGTCCGTCGACTTCGATTTCGCTTCCGCCGTACTTGCCGTAGATCACGACGTCGCCGACCGAAACGCTGAGTTCACCGCGGTTGCCGCTATCGAGCAATTTGCCAGGTCCAACAGCGACGACAGTGCCGCGTTGTGGCTTTTCTTTGGCCGAATCGGGGAGCACGATGCCGCCAGCGGTGGTTTCTTCGGCTTCGCTGGGTTGAACCACGACGCGGTCATCGAGAGGACGCAGGTTGATTTTTTTAGCAGTGGCCATGAGTTGATTCCTGTGAGTTGAAAGTTGAGTTTGATGTGGGGGTGAAAAAAGGATTGAAAGGAGGGTCGCGGGCAGCGGCTTACATCATGCCGCCCATGCCACCCATGCCTCCCATTCCGCCCATGCCACCCATTCCCATGCCGCCCATGTCTGGCATTCCGCCGCCCATGCCGTGATCGTGATGATCGCCACCGGCTGGTTCTTCTTCGACGGGGATTTCAGCGACCAGCGATTCGGTGGTCAGCAACAAAGCGGCGACCGATGCGGCGTTGGTCAGCGAGGTGCGAACCACTTTGGCGGGGTCGACGATGCCGGCTGCGACGAGATCGCAGTACTTGTCAGCGTTGGCGTCGTAGCCTTCTGTTTTGCCCTTCATCTGAAGCACGCGGTTGACGACCACGGCTCCGTCGAGGCCAGCGTTGTTGGCGATCGCCCGCATGGGCTGGTCGAGCACGTTGCGAATGATTCGCACGCCGAGCTTTTGATCGCCTTCGGTTGCTTTTTCCAGTTTTTCAACGGCAGCACGGCAACGCAGGAGGGCGGTTCCGCCACCGGGGACGATGCCTTCTTCGAGTGCCGCTTGGGTTGCGGCACGCGCGTCGTCGATGAGGGCTTTGCGTTCCTTCATCTCGGTTTCGGTTGCTGCACCGACGTTGATCTGAGCCACGCCGCCGGCGAGTTTCGCCAAGCGCTCTTGCAGTTTTTCGCGGTCGTAATCGCTGTCGGTCGCTTCGATCTCGCGACGGATTTGAGCGACTCGGCCTTCGATGTCAGCTTTCTTGCCAGCACCACCGACGATGGTGGTGGCTTCGCTGGTGATGCGAATTTGCTTGGCGCGGCCGAGGTCGGAAACCTTGACGCTTTCCAGGTCGATGCCGAGGTCCTTGAAGATCGCCTTGCCGCCGGTCAGGGCTGCGATGTCGCCGAGGATGGCTTTGCGGCGATCGCCGTAACCAGGAGCCTTCACAGCACAGGCCGACAGGATGCCACGCATCTTGTTGACGACCAAGGTTGCGAGCGCTTCGCCTTCGGTGTCTTCGGCGATGATCAACAAGGGCTTCTTGGCTTTGCTGATCGCTTCCAGCAAAGGAATCATCTTCTTGTTGTTGCTGATCTTCTCTTCGAACAAGAGGATGTAGCAATCGTCCAATTCGACGGTGACATCGTCTTGGTTGGTGACGAAGTGAGGCGACAAGAATCCGCGATCGAATTGCATGCCTTCGACAACGTCGACATAAGTCTCGTTGCTGCGGCCTTCTTCGACTGTGATCACGCCGTTTTTGCCGACTTTGGTGAAGGCGTCTGCGAGGACGTCACCAATTTGTGGGTCGTTGTTGCCGGCGATCGTGGCGACTTGCTTGATGTCGCTCTTGCTCTTTTCGTTGATCGGGGTCGCCATTTTGGCGATGTGAGCGATCGCGGTGTCGACAGCCTTTTGGATGCCGCGAGACAGTGCCATGGGATCGGCTCCGGTCGCGACCATTTTCAGGCCTTCGCGGAAGATGGCTTCGCTGAGCACCGTTGCGGTGGTCGTGCCGTCACCAGCCACGTCGTTGGTCTTGCTGGCAGCTTCTTTGACCAGTTGAGCACCGAGGTTTTCGAATGGATCGTCCAGTTCGATGTCCTCGGCAACGGTCACGCCGTCCTTGGTGACTTTGGGGGAGCCCCATCCTTTGTCCAAAACGGCGTTGCGGCCGCGAGGGCCAAGTGTGCTGCGGACAGCACGGGCCAGCTTGCTGACGCCGGCAAGCAATGGGCCGCGTGCGTCATCGTCGAAAACGATCTGCTTTGCCACGATGTAGTTCTCCTGAGGTGGTTTGGATCCGACAGGCACGCGGGGTTGGACGATCGCAAAGTGCGAGTCCAGGCGGCCACGGATTCGATGCCAAGAGGGAAAGAGACGGGGGAATGTGTTCGGGTCGAACGAGGCGGTTCGGCCATTCGGGCACGAATGCGTTCGTTGGGGCTCGCAGGTAGCAATCGCCGTACCGAGCGTTTTGGATTGGTTGTAAGTCTCTACCTGTAAGGGGGTTACGGAATTGGTGTGGTTGCCAGGCCAAAGTCAGGGGCCTGGTTCTTCGGTCCGCGGTTGCCAACGTGGCAGGAGGGCGTGAAATCACCACGTGTCCGGCCAGGATCTTTCCCAACCGCTGCAATCGTTTCGACCGGCAGCCAACGGCCCGAAATGCTTGCCAAGCGGTGAACTGCCGCTCAAGAATCATTGACCTTTGGGCTTTCAAAACCTTCACTTGCGGCAACTGCGCGTCGTTGCGTGGTTTTCAAAAAGTTGAGTTCGAGTTTGATCTGGCCCCTGAGATGCGGTCGGTCAGTCCGTTCATCCCGATATGATTCAAACCTGATTGGTTGTGCTGATGCGTTGGTGTCATCGCCGATATGTGTTGCCGTTTGCCGTCCTGAGCCAGTTGGTGGGCTCCTTTGCCGCGCCCGTTGCCAACGCGTGCTGCTTGACGGATTGGCTGTATGGCAAGCAACCCGCTTACGTCGCCGGGTACACGCCGGTCGTGGGTGCGCCTGTCACAACGATCACCACGATGCCTGGGCCCGCCATGGGGGCTCCCGCGATTGCGCCTCCGCCTGGTTATGCCGCCAATTACCCGGGCTACACGGCGGGTTACACACCGCTGATGACCGCCGCGCCAACTTCGTCGGTGTTGCCGCTCAATCCGACCAGCATTTACACGCCGTCGCCGTCTTATTCGTTGCAGCGTCCCGCTTACGGAGCCGTGCCGCTGGACAATCCATCGGTCTACACCGGATTGCCGACCGCGAATTCACCCGTCGTTTCGGGGTACCGAGGCGCCGTTTCCACGGGTGCCAACTTCATGGGGGCGGGCAACGTGTATCCCAACAGCAGTTACGCGGCCAACCCCGCAGGTGTCCAGCCCGTCACGGCCTATCGGCCCGCCACTGGTTATCCACCAACGACCGGTTACCCCACCCCAATCCGAAGTGGACTGTCGCGGTTTTTCAATTCGTTGCTGGGCACGGGCTATCGCAGTTCCTATTACACGGCACCGATCACCTACTATCGGCCTGCCACGACGTTGGATCCTGTCACCGGGACCACGGTCACGGTTCAACGAGCGTGTGATTCAACCGTTCAGCAGTTGCAGCGAACCCCTTACACCACGTTCCAAGGCATGGCATCGCAACCCGCCATGGTCGCTCCCACCACGATGGATCCGTGCATGACCACGATCGATTCGTGCGGCGTTGCGACTTCGGTGGCTCCGGTCACCAGTCCCTACGGGGCTTCGCCTTACGCGGCCTCGCCTTCGACTCAGTTGGCACCTGCCGGGTCGTACGCGGCTCAGCCGAGTTGGAGCGGTGCGCCGTCCGCTTCGGCAATCCCCAGCACCATTGATCCGAATGGCTACGGCGGAGTCGCCCAAACGGGAGACCTGCAGCCGATGGCGCCGCCAGCTTCGGCTCCTTCGAACTTGCAGCCATTCGACGCTCAGCAGCAAACGCTTTCGCCGTTGACGGGGTCGCCCTACGCCAGTGAACCGTCTGTTGAGTCGCAGCCTTCGCCGTCGGATCAGCCGCCTGCATCGCAGTACCGTTACAGCATCGAGCCACCGGCTCCGTCGAACAGTCCTGCCTACGATCCGCCCGAAGCGGAAAGCAAGGATCCCAGCGATGCCTACGACAGCTATCGATACCAAAGCGAACCAGAAGAGCAGGGTGGCAGCGAAGGAAGCACTCCAGACTCGCTGGACGACTACCTCAGTCGAAGCCGGCAAGAGGTCCAGCGGGATCGCGAGGACTTGCGACGTTTGACCGCCGGAAACACTTCTGCCAATCCGTCTGCCGCTCCTCGTGTGCGACCCATTCCGGCACCGGAAGGTTATCGCCATGCGTTTGACGAAGGTTCCGCTCCAGCGGTCGCACCGGTTGCCCGTCCGAGCACTTCGCCGGTCCGTTCGATCCCTTCGCTGACACCGCCATCCACCTCGGGATCGGGGCAATTGCAGGCACCTGATTTGTTGCCTGCCCTGCCGCCTCCACCTCGCACCAGCGGTGGAGCTTACGAGCAAGCTCAATCACGAACGGTTCCTTCGTTGGAGGAGGAAGGTCCGGTTCAGTGGGGATACAAAGTCCGTGAAGCGTCGTTGACGGAACGTCGGCCCTCGATGCCAGAAACGACTGCGTTGTCCGAGCCTGCTGGCGACTACCAGCCTGTTCGACAGCCCGTTCAAGAACGATTGAATCGCGTGCAAAATCGACGTCCCGCCTTGGCTCCCGTCCAGGCGACTCCTCGGGCTTTGCAACCTGCCAAACCAAAAGCCACCCAGCATCAAGAGTCGGGCTGGCACGCACTGAATCGCTGAGCCTGGTGCTGCGTCACAGCTTCGTCGTCTGGTGAGCCGTTTTGACGCCAGCGGGCTGTTGATTTAGTCGGTTGTCGATCTTTCATGTGAGCCGTTTGGGCGTTCGCCCCGGTTTCATCGCAATCACCGGGTTCGTCCGGTGTTGCAAATCAGAATCGCCGCAGTTGGATGAATCAGCCGATGCCCATTGGCTCGGCTCGACTCATCACTTTGCGTTGGTTCACTCTGCGGAATCGATTCGCACCATCGAGTTCTCTTCACTGAGGTCGATCTCTTCGTCCAGTTCGAAGTCATCGAAGCTTGGGGCACCCGACGTGGCCATTGCGAATTCGAAATTGCCTTCGCCGAGGGTCTCGAGCAGGCGATTGTAGATCCGCGTTTGTCGGCCCATGTCGTCATACGGGCCCGCGATGTACGTCGGTTTTCCGTTCATTCCAAAGGCAAGTGTGTCGCCCACGGACGCGGGCTCGATGTGATGCCACAGCGGTGCGAATTTGCTGTAGTCGGGGTGCGGTTGCAGGCCACATGATTCGGCATACGCGATCGCGGCTTCCACCACCCCGCGAGCGAACTCGGGCTCGCAAGGTTGCAGCATCTGACGCGACTGCATGTCGGAGATCACATCGTTGTATTCCGTCTGGGTGCGATAGTTGCCAGCCACGTCTTTGACGCCCATGCAACCCAAGTCGACCAGGAAGAACGCCGCGGCAATTTGGCTGCCGGGTGCCGTTCGCGAAAGCATCACGTGCCCGATCGCGGGGCTGGTTGGATTGGGGGCCAGCAGATCCGGGCTGATCATGCAGTCCTTGATTGTTCCGGTGGCGGCAGCTCGCATTTTGCCGGCCATCGACGTCAGCATTTGCTGCTGGCGGGCCAGTTCTTTCTTTTTGCGAAGTTCTTTGGCCTTCAGCTTGGCCAGTTTTTTTTGCTTTTGTTGTTCTGATTTTGCCATCGTCGATCCTCCGTGGTTGAGACAAGTTCGTTGTTGGTTCAGGTACCTTCGAAGCGAATCCGCCTTGCCTAGTCGTTCGGCGGATGAGCGAAGGATTGGTTGTGGTCCCTCGCTCACGCGTCGGGTTGTGAGTCACTTCAACAGCAGGGCGTCACCCGTTGGGTTTCCTTCGCTGTCAACAACGCGATTTTGTTTCGTTGGCACTTGCGAGGCGGGTCAGTGTAGCGAACTTGGTTGCTTCGATGAGAGGCCAGGTTTGACCAATCGGACTAACTTTCCCAACTCGCCAATTGGTTGGCCCATTGGTTCAGTCGCGGTCGATGCTTTTCAATCATCGCCAATCCTGTCAGCAGCAGCAGTCCGGTCGTGATCCCAAACGCCCACCACGGCCACACCGCATCGATCGCTTGCGTGGAATGCCAGACCATGCTGGTCACGCCGAGGAACACGAAGATGGTGCCGAGATACAGGAACGGTTTGACTCGCAGCACCACGCCGAGCGCCATGCCGGCCAGAGCAAGCAGCACCAAAATCACCGGCCCCCATAGCGAGCGACCGATTTCAGACAGCAGCATGTCGGCCGTGCTGCTGAGGTAGATCACCAAGGTGCAAGCGTACCGAATCGCAGATCCCATGGCCGCCTCCAAACGCTCGCGTTGCAGGTGAGCGACCAGCAAGACGCAGGCGGCGGGCGGGATCAGCCAGGCTTGCGGGTGCGTGATGAAGTCCCAGCCAGGCACCTGGGTGAGCGTTACCCACAGGGCTGCGTTGGCAAGCACGACGGTGGCGATTCGAGGCAGCCCATTCTTCCACAGCAGCGACATCATTCCGTAGTAAATCGCACCGACCAGCAGCAGGCCTTGGTAGGACGTTGTGCCACGAAAAAAGGTCCAGGACCAACTCTCGGACTGGGTCACAACCGCGTACGAACCGCTCAGCCAGAACCCCACGACGGGGATCATCGGCAAGAACATGGAGGTGCGACGCATCACGTCGGCCAACACTTTGTCGTCGCGTCGCATCGCCCACTGGGTCAGACCAACACTGGCGAATGCGATCACCATCACCACGTACGGCCAGACCTGTCGCAGGCCCATGAAAGCGATTCCGGTTCGGCACAGGAACAAGTGCAACCAAGTTGTCGCGGCAACCCCTTGGGCGATGTACAGCAACCATTTCCGCTGCGAATCGTTGAGCTGCACGCTCAGCAGAGAATTGGACAACCGGGAGTTGGGCAGTCCGGTGTTCGGGCCCGTCAGGATTGCCAAGGCACCCGCCATCGCCGCCAGTCCGCCCAGCGTGATCGCGACGGCGATCACCACCGGCATGCTGATGCCAGGGATGCCAACCACTGGCATCCGTACCGCAGACTCCAGCGCCAGCATGATGACCAGGGATCCGATGGCGACGATGCCCGAGATCAGCCCGCCGCGGGTCAAGGCTTCGCTCCAGCGATCCAGGAAAGGACCCTTGAGCAACTTGGGGATCGCTAGCAACAACACCGCCACCATCAAGACGCCGGCAATCAGCAGTCGCATCACCGCGATCAAGGCGGGGTGCTGCAGCGGCAGGCCGGTCAGCAACGCCATCAAAGCGATCGACCACAAGGCAATCGCAACGGTGATGTGACGTCTTCGCGAGGTGATGGCAGCGTTGTTGGCGAGGTTTCTTTCGGACAGTTCAAAGAACACCCAGGCGAGAACGCCGGTGGCCAGGATGCAAACCCGCGGCCATGGTTCATGGGTGTGATCCAGTACCAGCCAGCAGGCCAGCAGGGAACTCAGTCCAGCCCACAGCAGCGTCACCTGTTCGAGCGAATTGGCCAATCGCAGGCGAGCGTGTCCAAGCAGGGAAGTGCCAAACGTCCAAGCCACCAAGGCCGCCGACACGACCAGGTGAGTCACCGCCAACCCTTCGTTGGTTGTCAGGCCAGTTTGCGATCCAATCCAAAGGGCGACTTCGCTGACCGCGATGCAGGAGAGCACCACGCTGACAAACCAAACCGTTCGTCCGCTCGGCCGCAGCCAGGCGGACGCGGCGACCAATCCGAGCGAAGCCAATGTCAACGTGCCGCTGGTGACGCCGATCCAACCGGAATCAGCGAAGGCCGAGTTGGGCAGTGCAAGGTGCGACTCGATCCAACCGAATGCCGCGATGGGGACCATGGCACAAGCGGTTTCGATGTCGGCCAACGGTGCCGATCGATCGTTTCTGACGCTTCGCCAGACGATCACCCACAACGCCATCCAAGCCAGCCAAATGGATGTCGGATCAAACTTGGCCACGGCAACGACGGGATCCAAGACTGTGTTCCAGAGCAAGAACCCACCCACCCCAACGGTCATCCATCCCAGCATTCGTGGCAGGATGAAACGCCAGTCCCAGCCGGCGAGTGAGGTGACCGAACCGATTGATTGCCAGGCCGGACGATGGTCGCTGATGACGTTGTTTTTCGAGTCGTCGTCGCTGGTGTTCACTCGCCCCAGCCGAGTGCAAAGGAGCCCTGCCACGGACAGTCCAAGGACCGCCAGGAAAGACAGTTCCCAAGGGGCAGTGTGGTTGTCAAACAACGCAACCCAAGCCATCAAGAATGTCAGTGAAGTCAGGTGCCACGCGTGCAGTGGGATGTTTCGAATCCAGTGTAGCACCGCCGACCCAATGGACGCGGCGAGCCAAAGACCGCTCAGGACAACCAGTGCTGATTCAGGCTGAACCCACTGCATCCAAACAATGAAGACGGTTGCGTGCCCGGACAACAGGCTGATTGCAAACGGCCAAGCGTCGCGAGCCGGTGTGACGACGCATCTCAACGCGATCGCGGCGGCAATCACCGATACCAAGCCACCGACGGGCAGCGTCCACAATGAAGAGGGGGGTTGCAGCATCGTTCCGGTCGATGAATAAGCCGCCAGCCCAGCTCCGATGCAGGATGCCAATCCAACGGTCAAAATCCAACACCGCGAAAAATAGGGTCCCGCGGTGGAGCGTGGTGGGCCGTCGGCAGGTGAACCCAAGGTGCTGCGAACCAACCGATGCAGCAACCACCACGCCAGTGACCCCAGCACCGACATTTGTGTCCACACCAAAGGCTCGTTCGCAAACGGAACTCGCGTGGCGATCGCTGGGGTGGCAACACCAATCGCCAGAGGCAGCAAGGTGCTGGAAAGAAGCGAATGGGAATTCGCTTCGCGTTTGGAGTCCGCCTTGGAGGACAGCAGCCCGACCGATGCGATCACCCACCAACTGGTCACCGCGAGCGTGCTGAATCGATCCGGTGAAAGGTTGTTCGACAGAGGTGCGAACCAGCCTGTCGCCAGCAACACAATTGATCCGGCTGCGACCAGCCCGGCGAGCATCGCGTGGATCACCGAACGCTCGGACGTGCTCGGCAGCAAGAATGCAGTCAGCGGATTTGGATGGCTCGATGCAAGCGATCCGCTGCCGAGTGGCAGCCAGGGGCTGAGCATGGCTTGGGACCGAAATTTCCAGGTCAACAAAAACGCACAGGCGAGCGTGGTGGTGATGACCAAACAGGCGGAGGCGGAGTTGGTCCACGCCAGAGAAAGTTGGCTCGCGAGATACAAGCTGGCTGCGCCAAGCAATCCTAGGAACCAATCTTGCCAGCCGTTTTCGGACCAGAGTGAATCTTCGGCGTGACGTCGTGAGAGAACGAACAACGCGGCCGTTCCCGCGATCAATCCCAAGCAGGCTGCTGATTCAAACCAAGCAAAATTCGCCGCGGCAATCCATTCGTTGGTGGGCCACTGCGCAATCGCTTCCAAGGGTGCCGCCACAATCGCGGCGTACTGGCGAGCGACGGTGAAGATGAGCGTGCCGGTCGCCAGCATGGCGAACAGGCCATCAGGCAGTTGAGCCCAATTCAGTTTGCGATCAGGAAACCAACTTCGAAGTGGTGCGACCATTCGAATGAGCATCCAGATCGCCGATGTCGCCGCGAAGATTGCCGCGACCCACCACGTTGCAATTCCGCCCAGCCACGATTCGGAATGCCAAGTCATCACGCCCAGCGAAGCGGTGAGGGTGGTCGCGACGGTGATCGCGGAGAGGCCCATCGAAGTCTGTAGCCAACTTCTTTCTCGCAGCAAGATCGCGACCCCGAACAACGCGGTCACCAGCAGCCAAAGTTGACCGCTGGCGGACCACCACCCGGGCGCTGTGATCTCGTTGGATGAGAGCGACAGCAATCCAATCCCGCCGAGTGCCGCAGCAGACAGGCATGCCGTCACTCCTGCCGACAAAGCATGACGTCGCAGCGACACTTTGCTTGCTCGCGAAAGCGAGTTGGGTGGCTCGGTTGAGAGGTGTTGTTCGTTGACGTTGGATTGCCGGTGGAGCAGGTGCTTCGCGAGCAACGCGGCCGTCATCAACGACATCGTGACCGCGAGTCCGATCCAAGGTGTCAGGGTGAAATCGGTTTGGAGACGCCCATCCGTCCAGGTGAAAAATCCGAGCACCGAGGTCCAAAAGGCGACCAAGATCACCGGTGTTGCCAGGGAGGCTCGCGAATCTTTGAAGGAACCCAGGATGCATCCCAAGGCGGACAATCCGAGCACCACATCGACCAGCATCGGCGGGACCTGACCAAGCCACGCGACCGGGGCAACGCTGAGTACCAACGCTTGGACAAACGCGAGTGCACCCCAGCCGCAGGCCGCCAGCCAGCTAGCAGTGACTTGGTTGCGAGCCCATGATTTCCCTGTCGCGAATTGGTCCAGGGCGAAGCCAGCCCCACCCAGCAGCGCGGCGATTGCAAGCGATGTCACCATCGGTTCGCCGCCCAGAACCAATCGCCACATCGGCAGATCGCCCCAGTTCATGTCACCCATCCAGACAGGAGACGACAGCATCGCGGCGATCCCGAGTGGCAGCGTTGTGCCAATGAGGCGAGAGAGTTGCCGGAGTGTGATCGAGGCCGCGCCCCACGAAGCCGCCGCAACCACCGCATGCATCCACATCCAGTCCAGTCTGCGAAGTGAAGCGGGCAAGATCGCCAGCACCGCGGCCATTGAGAGCACTGTCAGAACCGTTGCGATCAAATTTGAGTTGGCCATCCAGCCACGCTTGCGAGAGCCGCCGGTAGCGGGGACCGCGTCGACGCGAAACTTCAACATGTCGCTGTGGCAACTCGATGCAATCGCGATCCAAAATGGAATCGATGCGATCGCGATTTGAATCCAAGCGGTCTGCACCGCGAATTCGTTTTCCAGATTGCTGAACAGGAATGCAGCGTAAACCAGAACGCTGGCCATCGCCGAAGACGCGATCCCGAGCGATAGCCAACGATTTTTCCAGTGCCTTGGTCCGCCCAGGGAGGGCCCTCGCCCGTGCGAATTCAGGTGAGTGCGGCGTTGGCGTTGTGGCCAAAGCAACGCTGCCGCAACGCAGATCGCGGGAACCAAGATCGCAAATCCCGCGTGGGAGCCGAGCATGCGTGCGGCGGTCGGGAGCAATGGCAGTGAGAGCGTCGGTGCGATGACGCTGGCGGTCATCGGCAACGCATCGGCACGCCCGACCAAGCTGCGTGACGATTGCAGCAGCAGCCAACCGCAGCCCGCCAATCCAGCCACGATCGTGCCCAGCGTTGTGGGCTCGGAAAGCGAAACCGAATCCAGTCCTGCACCCGCCGCGGCCATGCCAGCCAACACGCACAGTGGGACCAGCAGCGTCGCAATGATCAACACCGCGCGGCTGGTGTGGCGCAGCTTCCATCGCCGCACCGTGTACAAACCCGCCGCGAAGATTGCCGCGTCGGCGGACATGAAGATCAACGAGGGGACAACTCGGTGGGCGGACGTCAGCGTGTTCCAAAGGCTGACGACCAGGCCAATCGAGCAGACCACGACCAGCAATCCAGCGACCAGTTCGCCCCAACGAATGTTGTTGCGAGCCAGGAACGAAGTGATGACTTCCGACAGCGCTCGCTTGGGCGTGCTTGGGACCGGAGGATCGTAGACGGCTTCAGCGGTGACCGCTTCTGCGACGAAGGGGGCAATGGCCACCGGTTCAATGGCCACGGGTTCGGTTGGCGACGTTGCGATCGACTTGGCTGCGATCGGGGGGAGGGAATCCGCGATTGGTTGGGGAGTCGCAGCGGTTGTGGCGGGAAGAATTGGCTCGACAACCGGTTCGACGTTCGTCGGTGTCGAGTCCAGGGCCAAGTCATGGGCGGACGCTTTCAATCGGCCGGCGGTCTCTGCATCGACTTGGCCGGTCGCGGTCAACGCATCCATCATTCTTGAAAACGCGGCCAGGTCCGCGGAGGCTGATGGTTGGTCAACAAAAGCTGTCGAGCTTTTCTGGTTTTGGGGGGTGGATCGCTGCGTTTCAGGTGTTTCGACCCGGGGTGGTGGTGATGGATAGAGCGTTTTGGGAGCGAACACCAGGCGAAAGATGGTCGCGAAGACGACCCAGGTCAGGTGCCCGACCATCGTGATGATCAGCCAACCGATCGCAATGAAAAACAGCACTTCCATCATGGAAACCGCAGCAAGAAGCAGGGAAGGGACCGAAACGGTCGGATACAGGCCAATCTAGGCCAAGTGGTTCTCTGCTAGAGACCATGGAGAGGAAAATGCTTCGGGCGGATGCGATTTTTCTTGGTTGGTGGAGGACGATGGGGGCGTTTCGAGTTGAGATCCGCATGAAAAAAGGCCACACCGATTGGAAATCGATGTGGCCTGGTCTTCAGGTTTCTGAGGGGCGCGAACGGAGTTCGCCAATCAAATCAGAGGGTGGCTTCGTTGGCTCGGGTCTCTCCTGAAGATGCCGTGCCCATGGCACCCCAGACGCCAAAGGGACTTTCGACACCGGCGTCATGGCCGGTTCCGGGCCCACGTGGGGTCACGGTTGTGTTGCTGTCCATGCCTTCGGTCGAGGCGTTGATCGAGTCGGTGATGAATTTGATCGAACCGTCGGTCATCAGAACGTGGGCTCCTCCTTGGTGACGGCTGGTGACGCTGTAGACGCCACCGGTCCAGTCTGACCCAGGGCCGGTGCTGTAGGTGCAGCTCACGCTGTTGGGGCCCAAGATTGTGTTGATGGCTGAGTTGCAGCTGACGGAATCGGTCCACCAGCGGCCGCGGTTGGATTGTCCGCCGTAGCTGCCGTAGCCGATCAGTTCTTGGCCGGGGGCATAAAACTGAGGACGCTCAGGATCAATCGTGTTCTTGCACTGAACCAGGTCGGTTTGGAAGTCCTGGCTTCCAAAGACTGCCGCGGTGCCGATGATCGAACGGTCATCGAGGAAGTTGGCCATTTCACCCATGATGATGGTTTGGCTGGTTCCGTCCAAGCAATCGCGGAATTTTTTCTTGTTGTTCCATCTCCACATGCCACGCCACACGGCATCATCGCCTGCCCACTCATAGCCAGGGTCGGTTCGTTGGTCACCGTCAAACCAATAGAAGGTGATGTACCGAGCCGCGTCTCCATAGCAGAACGCATAGTTGGTGCGGCCAATGGTATCGCCTTCGGCAGGGTCTGATGGACAACGCAACGTTGGGATTTGGAAACGGTTGGGAGTGTAGTCGGAACTCCATGGGAACCCGCCAAATTTGACGTAGGTCGTGCCACTGTCACTCGTATGGGGATTGGAAATCATCTCCCAAACGGCTTGCTGTTCCATGAAGGGCGTCATGGCCACGGTGGGACCCAGTCCACGCCATTGGGTTTGAGTTGCGACGCGACTATAAGGAAACGTGTTGTAGGCCGCGTGGTAGTTGTGAAGTGCCAAGCCCATCTGTTTGAAGTTGTTGCTGCAGCTCATTCGTCGGGCTGCTTCGCGAGCGGCTTGGACGGCGGGCAGAAGCAAACCCACCAAGACGCCGATGATCGCGATGACGACCAAGAGTTCGACCAGGGTGAATGCCGAGCGAGTCATGCGACTCGGGACAGGTTTGGGGCGATTGTGCCCCAGCGGTGAATGTGTAACGGACATCGATGCACCTAGGAGAAATGTGGTCAACGGACCACAGGAAGTTCGGAAGGAATGAAAATTCAGGATCGCCCGCCCATGAATGAGCTGGTGTTGTTTCCTGAATGAATTGGGATTTCGCCTCTTCCAAATGGATGCAAGTGAATCGCACCGCTTGTGTTGCCCGCCTGTTCATCGCCATGCCATGAACGGCGATGGGGCCTCATTCCGTCGGTCGCTCTGTTGCAGTCGCGTTGGCTCCGCCCATGATTTCTTCCACCGATGCCTGTTCGTCATCCGCGGCATCGAGGGGCAGCAGTTCCGTTTCGGAGCTGCCGCATCCGACCAAGGCTGTGAGAAGGAGGCCTGCGACCATCCATTTGCCGATTTGGCTCATCGGTTCTGTCATCTTTGCGTCCTGTCAGGTCATGAAACCAAACGGCCGGCAAAAGTTTCAGGATTCGATTGCTCTTTCAGTCGGCCACTGCAATGACCATAAGCACTTCGTTTTTAGATGCCAAATATCAATTGCGGTGGGTCGGGTTCTAGTACCGCGAAATTCAAAGGGTCTGAAGCGCGAGGGTGATTGGGAACTGTCAGCATGCTTCCGAAACGCCCCGGTGAAGGGCGTGGTTTTGAACGCTGATTTCTTCTGCAAAAAATTCAAGAAAGTTTGAGCTTTTTTGCTAAGAGCCCGGCTTTGTGCCTAGGAGATCACGTCTTGAGTCCAGGCTCCATCCACCAATCGCCATGTGTCGGGGGTTGGGGGCGTGGATTGCAGCAGAGCTGGTAAGCGGGAGTCTTTGACATTGTCATAACTCGTGAGCTTGCCAAACCGGATCAAGGAACCGGGGACTCCAACGGCAGTGAATCCGGGGTGCCCGGTCGCTGGGTAAGGGCCACCGTGATTCATCGCCGCGCTGACGGCCACACCGGTTGGCATTTTGTCATTGAGGATGCGGCCCACTTTGGGTTCCAGCTCAAACGCTACTTGCGTGTAAGTGTCTTCATCAGCACCTTGAGTCGCGGAGTAGATGCATCCGGTCAGGTTGCCTTCCAAGTGGCGGATCGCTTCGCAGAGTTGTTGGGTGTCGTCCGCGACCATGATCAACGATGCGTTTCCAAAGGCTTCGGTTTGGAAGCCTTCCGGATTGCCAAGGAACGCTTCGCCGCTGGTTTTCAACAATGTGTTGGCCATCGCACAGCGGTCCGTTTCGGCTTCGCCTCCGCCGGCAAGCAATTCGGCACCAAAGCCGACGAGTGCTTGGATGCTCTTGCCCAGAGAAGACGCGACAGCGGGTGACAGCAGGGTTCCGGCCGGAGCGGCGGTGAAACGCTCTTTCACCGCGGCGATGAATTTGTCCGTGGCTTGGCCTTGGACGAGCATCACCATTCCCGGGTTCGTGCAGAATTGCCCGGTGCCCATCAAGACGCTGGTGATGAACTCGTCGACAATTGCATCGCCGCGTTCTTCGAGGGCTGCAGGGGTGATGACCACGGGATTGACGCTGGAAAGTTCCAGGTAGATCGGTTTGCCGGCTTTGTCAGCGGCTGCCTTCAAGGTCAGGCCGGCGCCTCGACTGCCGGTGTAGCCGGTTGCTCCGATGCGTGGATCGGAAACCAGTTTTTCGCCATCCGAGTGGCTGGTTCGGTAAATCAGCTGCACCGTCGCGGCGGGGAGTCCGGTCTCAGCGAGGGCTTCGAGGGCCAGTTCGGCAAACAGACGTGTGGTGTCAGGATGCGAACTGTTGGCTTTGCCGATCACCGGGTTGCCGGCTGCGATGGCGGCGGCGAAATCGCCACCGGAAACGCTGCCGAACGCGAACGGGAAGTTGTTGGGGCCAAACACGCAGACGGGACCCAGTGGGCCCAAGCACGAACGAATGCCCGCTTGGGTGTCGATCGTGGGCATGGCCCAGTTGCCCGTCCGGCAGGCTTTCGCTGCGGCACGCAATTGATTGCTGGTTCGAGGCAGTTCGACGTCGGCCAAACGGGGCGAACGCGCCAGGCCGGTTTCAGCAAACGCGGTTTCGACCAATTGATCTTTGGCTGCGTCAATCTTGTCCGCGTACGCTTCGATGAAGTCAGCGATTTTGGCAGGCCCAAGTTTGCGAAGCTCCGTGGCGGCTTCGACGGCGGCATCGAGTGCCTCGTCGCAGTCTTTCCAACTGCTGACGGGGAACGTGGCGTCGAGTTTTTCGTTGCGATTGGGATCGGTGGCTTGGAAGGTCGACTCGGTGTTGGCTTCACGCCAAGTTCCAGCGATCAAAACAGGGTGAGTGGCGGGAGAAGCGATGGACATAGCAGGCAATCTTTCTGCGACGAGGTGTGACGGACGCGAAGGAACTCGATGGAGTTCGACCTGTATCGTCAATCATTCGCCGGGTTGTCTCAAGCGGTCACGTTTCAGTTGCCACAGGCCAAGCATCGGAACGCATCTGATCGCGGCGCAACTGGGGGTGGATCAATCGTCCCCCAGAAACCGTGACTCAACGCAAGCCATCAACTGGGTCAGGTGAGGTTCGACCACCTGGTAGTACACGCGGCGACCTTCGCGTTCGCTGTCCAAAAAGCCACATCGCTGCAGCAGTCGAAGGTGCTCGGATGCCAGGTTGTCTGCGATTTCGCAGTCGGCGGCAATTTCACCGACGGTGTAACGACTGTGCAGCAGCAATTGCACGATCCGTAGCCGGACCGGATGAGCCAGCGTTTTCAGGCATTCCGCAGCTTCGGAGAACGCTTGCACGTTTCCCGCAGGCTTGGTGGGGGCTTCCGAGACACGTTTGCTGGTGCGAGGTTTTGAAGCGGCCATGGCGGAGTGGCAGTTGCACTGAAGTGGGGGAATCGATATTCATGTGTCGTGATGTTACGAGATAACGACCAAAAAGGATAGTTAAATGTCGGCGGATTCAAATGCACCCGTTCGTTTGGTGATCGTTGGTGGTGTTGCGGGAGGGGCTTCGGCCGCCACCCGTGCCCGGCGGATGAATGAACAGGCCGAGATCATTTTGTTTGAAAAAGATCATGATGTCTCGTTCGCGAATTGTGGGTTGCCCTATCACATTGGTCAGGAGATCGAAGATCGAGACGCATTGGTGGTCGCTTCGGCTGACTTTTTGCGACGACGGTTCCGGTTGGATGTGAGGACGCGAGAAGAGGTCGTGTCAATTGATCGTGCCAACCAAACGGTGACCGTTCGGCGTCACGGGGTCACGTCCGGGCAAGACGAAACGTACTCGCAAGCCTATGACAAATTGATTTTGGCTCCGGGGGCTTCACCGATCGTGCCGGATCTTCCCGGCGTTGACGCGGACAATGTGTTGACGCTCAGGAATTTGGTCGACATGGATCGAATCAAGGCTCACGTGGATTCCGGTGCGGTCCGTCGGGCTGTCGTGGTTGGAGCAGGTTACATCGGGTTGGAAATGGTGGAGCAACTACGCCTTCGCGGGGTCGCCGTTGAGTTGGTGGAACTGCGTGATCAAGTGTTGCCGTTGCTTGATCATGAAATGGCCCAGCCAATCGAAGATGCTTTGCATCGAAACAATGTTGGGGTTCACTTGGGCGTCGGGCTGCAGTCGATTTCGTGTGAAGGTGGGACTGCCACTTCGGTTTGTCTGAGTGACGGGAAAAAACTGTCAACTGAACTGGTCATCCTGGGCATCGGCGTGCGGCCCAACGCTGGCTTGGCGAGTGAAGCTGGACTGGAAATTGGCGGCACGGGCGGGATTGCGGTGGACGAGTTCTCTCGCACCAGTGACCCCGACATCTACGCGGTGGGGGACGTCTCTGAACCGGTGTTTGGCCCGCTGGGGAAACCGATGCGAGTGCCTTTGGCTGGACCTGCGAACCGTTCCGGTCGATTGGCTGGCGAGCATGCGGTGACGGGGGAATCCGCTGCCGCGACGCCGGTGTGGGGGACCAGTGTCGTGCGAGTGTTTGACGTTTCCGTTGGGATGACCGGTCTGACGCGAGCCTCGGCAGAACGATGTGGGAAGGAAGCGACCAGTGTGACGATTGTCGCCAAGCATCATGCGGGGTACTTTCCCGGTGCGGAAACGATGACGCTGAAACTGGTCTATGAGCCAGGGACAGGCAAGGTCATGGGAGCTCAGTGCGTGGGCGGCGAAGGCATCGACAAACGCATCGATGTGATTGCCACCGCGATGCACTTCGGGGGAACCGCTCGCGATTTAACCGGTTTGGATTTGGCCTACGCACCGCCATTTGGTTCGGCCAAGGACCCGGTGCACATGGCTGGTTTTGCGGCCTGCAACGCACTCGATGGCATCGAATCCTTTCGAGATTCGGATGCTTCCCTCAGTGATGTTCAGGTGGTCGACGTGCGTGGTGCCACGGAAATCGAAAAGGCACCGCTTCAGGAAGCCGCCGGGGCGATTCATATTCCGGTTGACGAACTTCGTGATCGCTTGGACGAGTTGGACCGCCATCAGCCAACCGTTGTCAGTTGTGCGGTGGGAGTCCGCGGTCACATTGCC
The DNA here is from genome assembly GCF_001027925.1 of Rhodopirellula islandica. NCBI lineage: Bacteria > Pseudomonadati > Planctomycetota > Planctomycetia > Pirellulales > Pirellulaceae > Rhodopirellula > Rhodopirellula islandica. The sequence continues at coordinate 23,376 of NZ_LECT01000036.1, forward strand.
GCTCGGATTCTGCGGCAAAACGGCTTTGACGTTCAAAACCTTTCCGGTGGAGCAACCGTTCGCAATCGATGCTTTGAGTGAACGGAATCAAACCCTGGGCAAACCAAACGGTCACCGCGGTGCCGTTTGCTGTTTGCCGACGGAGAAGTCGGACAGTTCCATGAAGGATGGTTTGCCCTCGATCGCATCGGCCATCGCGACAGCGGTTCCGCACGCCAAGTGGATCCCGCTGCGGTAGTGCCCACCCGCGACGAACAGACGAGGCTGGTCCGGCACGCGGCCAATCATCGGGAACCCATCGAAGGTCATGGGACGGTGTCCCGACCAGTGGGAAGCGACGCTGGCTGATTCCAATTCAGGGCAAACTCGATTCGCGAAGTGTCGCAGTCCTTGGATGACATCGTCGGTGGTTCCCGGTTCGAACCCGACTTCTTCTTCGCAGGAACCGACCAACACGTTCCCGTCCCCTCGAGCGACCAAGTAGCGATTGCCAACGTTCAGAACGATGGGGTCGGTGAAGGTTTCGCTGTTGAGCAGCAGGATTTGACCGCGGATCGGAATCACCGAGGAGTCCAATCGGGCTTCGGGGAAGATGCTTCCCATCGAAGCGCCACCACAGAGGACCGTGCGTTCGCTTTGCAGCAGGTGATCGGTCGCATCTCGTGACTGAATGGTCGCGGAGCAGCCCGCTGCGTGGGAGGAAAGGTTGAGCAGTGTGTTGTGGGGAAGCAGCGTCACGCCTTGGCTTTGGCAAGCGGTGGCCAGGGCGGTCAGCAAACGTGGAGGTCGAATTTGATATTCGTCAGGCGTCCACCAGGCCGCACTGGTCGGATGGGATTGGATCCACGGATTGGTTTGAGCCCAGTTCTTCAACCGAGGTTGCCGGCGCAGCAGTTCTGATTCATCGATGCGCTCGCATTCCACCGCGAGGTCGGCCCAGTACGACATCATGCCGGTCAGTGCAGAGGCTTCGCCAACCGTTTCTGCCAAGTACAGCCCGCCGCAGCGAATCAGTCCGGGATCGATGCCGGTTTGATCCAGCAGCTGCTGAGACCACAGCGGCCACAGCGTGTGGCTGAAGCCGCGCAGGCGATCAATGGGATCGGTCGCACGATCAAAGTTGGCGGGGGGGAAGATTCCCGCGGCGGCCCACGAGGTTCCGTGAGCGATCGGGCCTTGGTCGATCACCGTCACGTTTTCGCCCCGGCGGACGAGTTCCCAGGCAATGGAAAGTCCGATCACGCCGCCCCCGACGATCAGCGTGCCGGTGGATTGGCGGTCGGAAGGGGGAGGGGCGTCGCTCGATGCGGGATGGATGGTAGACAAATCAGATCGCTAGCTGGAAAGGATGCGGCGGAGGTCTCGTGCGAGTTCGATGTGGGGGGTGGGGGCACCTGCATTGTCGGCTGGATGTTCGATTTGATGAAGGAGGGCTGTCAAATCTTCTTCCGTGTCGATGTCGGACCGGACGGGCAGCCTGCCAATCCTTCGCCCCATCGACTCAGCCGCGGCAACGGTGCGTTGGAAAACCTCGTCGGTGCTCCAGGGAATGTTGCTCCACAACGTGTCGAGAATGGGACCGGCGAGAGGGCCGGAAAGCCCGATCAGGTAGTAGCCGCCGTCCGCCGCCGGTCCCAGCACGAGATCATTTTCGCGCAAGAGTCGATCGGCCTCGTCGATATCTGCGGAAGTCAGCAAGGGGCAATCCGCTCCAATCAAAATCGCGTGAGTGCGGGGCAGAGCAGGGCGGTCAGGCAGGTGGTCGGCAAACCAGCGTCGCATGCGATCGCCCAGATCCCCATTCCCCTGGTCGGTGAGTCGCCACTTCGCTGGCGTGACTTGGGTCAGGTGCGAAACCGATTCGATCGGCGTGACCACCCAATGCCGCTCATCTCCCCAGTCCCGTAGTTCGTGGAAGAGTTGGTCGAGGAATCGTTGGTGAATTTGGGCCGCATGGTCGAATCCGATGGTGGCACCCAGTCTTGTTTTGACCTTCCCAGGGGCTGCGACTTTGGCCATCAGGCCGAGTTTGCGGACGGCCCGGCAGTGGGCCTCCTGGGATGGATTCGAAATCAGGGATGGATGGGGCATGAAATTAGCTTTGAGAGAGTCAGGAATCGGCCACGCTCGCGACCACTCAGCGATGGCGGATTGGTTTACAATTCCGCCCTCCGCGGTGGGCAATCCCGCAATTTCGTTCTGCCAGACGTGAGTTTTTGGTTAAACTTGATTGAGGGTGCGGTCGGACGCGGATAACCTCGCCGCCTCACTGACCTCCTTTGTTTGGCGTCTCTGCGATCGAGATCTTCACCATCGGACTTGTCTTCTAACTGGATTTTCTTCCACACACCATGGCTTCGATCACATCGGAACGATTTGTCGAGATGGTTGCACGGAGCAACTTGGTTGACGAAGCCACGCAGGAACGGTTCCTAAAAAAGGTTCGTGAAAAGTGTGAGGGCAGTTTGCCGGCCAGTTCGAAGAAGCTGGCGATGGCCTACAAAAAAGCGGGCCTGCTCACCGATTGGCACATCGAGAAGCTGTTCACAGGGAAGTACAAGGGCTTCTTCCTAGGCAAATACAAACTGCTCGGCCACATTGGATCGGGCGGGATGAGCAGCGTTTATCTGGCGGAACACACCGGTTTGGGCGACAAGCGTGCGATCAAGGTGCTGCCCAAGAAACGCGTCAACGATGCCTCGTATCTGGCTCGCTTCAAACTGGAAGCCAAAGCCATCGCGTCACTCAACCACCCCAACATTGTGTTGGCGCACGACATTGATAACGACGGTGACGTCCACTACATCGTCATGGAATACGTGGACGGGGTGGATTTGCAGGTGTTGGTGCGGCGCGACGGACCGCTCGATTTTTCCACCGCCGCGGAACTCATTTCCCAGGCTGCCCGTGGATTGGCACACGCGCACGATCGCGGCGTGGTTCATCGCGATGTCAAACCAGCCAACCTGTTGATTGACAGCGACGGCCGGGTTCGGTTGTTGGACATGGGATTGGCCCTGGTGACCAAAACCGGGGATGATGAATCTCTGACCGTCGCCAACAATGAGAATGTCCTCGGCACGGCCGACTACCTGGCACCTGAGCAAGCCCTGAACAGTCACACGGTGGACCACCGAGTCGACATCTATGGTCTGGGCTGCACGTTGTATTTTCTGTTGACCGGCAGGCCACCCTTCGCCGAAGGCACGCTGGCCCAGCGGATCGCCAAGCACCAAAACGAAATGCCCAAGGCGATTCGAGAGCTGCGACCAGAGTGTCCCGGCGAATTGGAAGGGATCGTGGTGAAGATGATCCAGAAGGATCCTCGCTACCGCTATCAAAACGCCACCGACGTCGCCGAGGTGCTCAAGAAATTTGCGGCTGCCGTGCCCAAGGGCGAAATGATTCGAGTTGGGCTGGGCGAAGACCCGGGCGAAGACAGCAGTCTGTCTTCGATGGATTTCGACAGCAGTTCAGAATCGATGGTCACCCAGTCCAATCAAGACACACTGACCAATAAAAACGATGACACCCTGGCGAGCAGTCGTTCCAAGCTCATTCGGGAACAGAATCAAGCGGCCAGCGAAAGTGGTCGATTGGTGAAGGTCGGATCGATGGGAACGCCCGCCGATATGTTGGAAGGAAGCTTTCTCGATTTGGAAGTGGAATCCGGTTACAAGGGCCCGCCCGGGCGGGCACCCAGTTCTGGAAGTCGACGTGGTGTGGGTTCGGGAATTGATCGCGGCCAGGCAGCTGACGCTCGAGCACAACCCGGTGACAACCGGAGCAAGGGCATCGATCCGGTGTTGCTGGGAACCGTGGTGACCTCGCTGTTCGTGGCCGCACTGGCTCTGGGTTATTTCCTCGCGAAAGTGACGTCTTGACTGTTGTTCTTGATCGGCCCTATGAGTTCGTGCCGCCTTATCGCGGGAACCTCTGGCCCACTGCAATTCAAACCTTTCGGTTGATTGATTGGCACCTTCGCAAGAAGGAGGCTGTGCTCGATTTCGAATGCCGGCACGCCGAGCGATTCGCGGAATCGTTGCAAGCCGGTCACGGAATCTTGCTTGCCCCCAACCACTGTCGCTATGCCGACCCGATCGTGCTGGGGTGGTTGGCTCGAGAGGTCCACACCCATCTGTATGCGATGGCATCGTGGCACTTGTTCAACACCAACCGGTTCGAGCAGTTTGCGCTACGGCGAATGGGGGCCTTCAGTGTTTTTCGAGAAGGCAATGATCGCAAAGCACTCGAAACCGCAATCGACATTCTGGTCAGCGGGGAACGTCCGCTGGTGTTGTTCCCTGAAGGCACCACCAATCGAACCAACGACGTGTTGAAGCCCTTGCTCGATGGCGTTTCCTTCATCGCTCGAGCTGCCGCGAAGAAGCGTGCCAAGCGAGAGGACGGGCAGGTCGTCATTCACCCGGTTGGTTTGAAGTACCTGTGCCTCGAAGACGCACATGCCTGGGCGCACGAGCAGTTGGCGGAGTTGGAGCGAACGCTGAGTTGGTTGCCAGCTCCCGGTCCCGGGGCCATTGGAAATTTGGTGGAGCGTTTGTTTCGAGTCTCGCAGGCCTACCTGGCTTTGAAAGAAATTGAGTTCACCGGGCATGCTTCCACTGGCGAACTCAGTCCTCGGCGTGATCGTTTGATTGAGCAGTTGCTTCAGCAGTCCGAAGAACGGTATAGCTTGGTGGCGAAACCGACGGAGGATGTGCGAGAACGCGTGCGGAAGATTCGTGCGGCGGTCTCCAACACGTTCTTTGCTGCCGAGAACACCGTCCGTGACCCTGCGACTTTTCGTCGCGATGCAGAACGCGCGGACTTGGCACAGTTTCTCCTCTCGTTTCCCGATGAATACTTGACACCGGGAAAAATCACCGACACTCGCATTGTGGAAACGATTCAACGCATTCAAGAGGCCATTTTTGGCAAGGCGAAGGAGTCACTGCCAATGAAAGTGGTGATCGAAGTGGGGGAAGCCATTCCGGTTCCCGCCGGGCGCCCGCCACGCGGTGAAGCGGATCCAGTGCTTTGCCAATTGCGGGACCAATTGCATACAATGGTGACATCGTTGTCCCAAGAGGCCACCTTGTTGGCCTGAGTCATCTCTTACTCATCTCACGCCAACACGATCATGCCGTCCAAATCTCCTCGTCGTTCGAAATCCCTCACTTGTTTGACTGGGGCGTTCGCGATCGCGGCCGGGTCGACGTTTCTTGGCGGTTGCAGCGAGCCGAAGCCGGTCGCGTTTGAGCCCAACCTCGTGCACGCGATGAAGTACGAGTTGAAGGAGGGCATCGAGATGGAACAGGCGTCCCAGGATGCGTTTTGGATCGTGACCGAGATGTTCGGGACTCCCGATCAGCCCAAGTTGCCAGCAGCGGCGATGGAAGACGAAGACTTTGCGACGTTGGTGTCACTCGACAATCTGATGATGGCCTCGGGCCCCGCGGACGCAGAAGGCCGTGGGCTTTATCAAAAACAGTGTGCCATCTGTCACGGCATCAGCGGCGATGGACGCGGCTCGTCCTCCGCGATTTTGAATCCGTATCCTCGTGATTACCGCAAGGGTGTCTTCAAATTCAAATCGACCGAACGAGGCGAGAAACCCACCCGAGAGGACTTGGCGACGTTGATCAAAAACGGCATCCAAGGCACCGCGATGGTGGCTCTGCCCAGGCTGACCGACGAGCAGATCGAGGACCACATCGGCAAAGCGATCGACACGCTGAGCGGCGAGGAAGTCGAGGCGGTCAACCAAGAAGTGATCGACCAACAAACCGAAGCGCTGACCGACTACGTGATCTACCTTTCCTGGCGCGGTGAGTTGGAGCGAACCCTGCTCGACGACGCGATCTTTGAGTTGGATTTGGAAGGCGGCGATCGCATCATCAATCCCGCTCACAAAAATTCCACCGACGAAGAAGAAAAGGAATTGTTTGATGAAGGTTGGGAGATCGCCGAAGACTACGCCTTGGAAATTGCTGACGCTTGGTTGGCAGCTCCAGACACGGTGGTCGAAGTTCCTGAACCACCGGCTGACCTGCCGGTCGCGGACAACTATGAAGAGTTCGTCGCGTTTCAAAACGGCGACCAGGCCGAAACCTTGGCCGAATCCGTCCAGCGAGGGCAAGAACTGTATCTCGGCAAGATCGCTTTGTGCAGCAAGTGCCACGGCGTGAAAGGATTGGGCGATGGGCAAACAACCGACTTCGACGATTGGACCAAGGAGTGGACGCTCGGCATCGGCATCAAGCCTGAGAATCGTGATCAGCTGATTCCTTTGCTCGCCCGGGGTGCGTTGCCGCCGCTGAATGCCTCGCCACGAAACTTCACCACAGGATTGTTCCACGGGGGTGGAACCGCGAATGATCTGTACATTCGAATCACGCAGGGCATCGAGGGTTCGCCGATGCCAGCGGCTACCTTTGTGGAAGGTGAATTCGAAGAAGATGACGTGTGGCACCTGATCAACTTCCTGCGTTCACTTCAAACGCCACCGGAACCGGAAGAAGAACCCACCGAAGAGCCAAAGCCAACCGAAGTGGCCGCTCGGTAGAACGTCGGCCAGGTCCCACCTGGCATGGTGAAATGCGAGGCTGTTGAATGCCACCGCTCCGCGGTTGGGGGACGCCTTGGCTTCAGTCGCGGAGCGACGACAGTTGGCAGCGAGTTCGGATCCACCTGTTGCCGTTCGGGATGTTCGGAAAATAAATGGTGGCTGGCATCTGGGTTTCGCCCCGGATGGGGCCGTCATGCTTAGCTCGGGGCGGAAGCCCCGAGAGACCGATGCCGGAAAACAAACGGTCGCCCCGGATGGGGCCGTCGTGGGAGTTGGGGGAGTCCCTCGCTCACGCGTCGGGTTGTGATGGTTGGTCTAGGCAGGTCGGCTGGAATGATCGGGCACAACCATGTGAGCCGTTTGGGCGTTCGCCCCGGTTGCGCGTGAAAACCGTGGCTAACGCCAACGGCTCACATACGCGATGACACCTGTGTACCTGCTTAGGCCGACTCTGACGGGCAAGAGTGCCCATCATACGTTGAAACGTCGTTGACGACTGAGTCGACCAGCCGTCACCATTGACGCTCTGATTGCGAATGCCAATTTTATCCCTGGATTGCACCCCGCGGCTTGGGGCCGGTGCGGGGCACCTGGACCTCGGGTTGAAACCCGAGGCTGTCGAATGCCACCGCTCCGCGGTTGGGGGGGCGTCTTGGCCTTCGTTGCATCGGAAATGGTTGCCAGGTGCAACCTGGCCGTCGGGCATCTCACCCACCACTTCAGTGCAGGGCTTCTGCGAAGGCTTGTTTGAGCCTGGCTGCGGCGTCCCCGGCTTGGTCGCTTTGGATGACCACGTTCACTTGCAGTTCGCTGGTCGCGATCATCTCGACGTTGATGCCGGCGCTGGCCAGTTGCTCGAACAGCACCGTGCCGACTTGCGTGTGGCTTCGCAGTCCGATGCCGCTGACACTGAGCTTGGTGATTCCGGACGCACCGCGTACGTCTCGCATTTCATGTTTGTCACAGATCGCTCGAGCGACCTTGGTGGCGGCATCCACATCGGCTTGTTCAACCGTGAAGCTGACGCTGGTGCTGCCGTGTTCGCCGTCGTAGCCTTGCACGATCATGTCGATGAAGATGCCAGCTTCACCGATCTGTTCAAAGATGTCGGCTGCCACACCGACTTGGTCCGGCACGCCGTCGAGTGTCACGCGAGCTTGTTCGGGCACGATGGAAATGTCGGTCAGTGTGAGCGCTTCCAACGCGTCGTTTTGCAAGCGAGAGACGACGTCGGCCACATCGGCTTCCTTGGCATGGCTGGCTTTGATTTCGTTCCATGTTTTTGCGTCGCTGGGACGCTTGTCCAATGAGAACGCTTCGTGCACCGCACGCAGGGCTGTGTTGGCTTGATCACGAGGAACCAAGCAGGAGATTTTGATCTCGCTGGTCGTGATCATGTGGATGTTGACCTTGGCCTCGGCCAGGGCTCGGAACATGCTGGCAGCGACGGCCTTTTGATGGGCCATCCCCAGTCCCACGACGCTGACCTTGGAGACTTGATCGTCGTGGGTCACACCATCGGCACCGAGCGACGCCAGGATTCCCTCAAGTGCTGCGAGGGTTTTTTTGAGTTCGCCGCCCGCGACCGTGAACGACACATCGGCCTTGCCAGAGGAGCCCACGTTTTGGACGACCATGTCGACGGCCACCTTCTGCTCCGCGATCGCCGAGAAGATCTTTTGACTCATGCCAGGAACGTCTGGCACGCCCAACACGGTCACGCGAGCCTCATCGCGGGTCAACGCCGCGCCTGAGACGGGAGCGGTCTCCGATTCGGGCTGGGCGACGATCATCGTGCCGTCTTGATCCGAGAAACTGCTGCGGACGTGGATCGGCACCTCAAATTTCTTCGCAAATTCGATGGAGCGGGAGTGCATCACACCGGCACCCAACGAAGCGAGTTCCAGCATTTCGTCGTAGCTGATCACATCCACCCGGCGGGCTTCTGCCAGCAGTCGTGGGTCGGTGGTGTAAACGCCATCGACGTCCGTGTTGATTTCGCAAGCGTCCGCGCCCAGCACGGCCGCCAGTGCCACCGCGGTGGTGTCGCTGCCGCCTCGCCCGAGCGTCGTGATGTTCAAGTCATCGTCGATGCCTTGGAAACCCGCCGCGACGACGATGTTGCCAGCGTCGAGCAAGCGTTCGATGCGACCGGTGTCGATCGATTGAATGCGAGCCTTGCTGAAGCTGTTGTCGGTCTTTAGGCCGATTTGTCCGCCTGTCAGGCTAACCGCTTTTGATCCCATGTTGTGGATCGCCATCGCAACCAACGCCACGCTGACCTGTTCGCCGGTGCTGAGCAGCATGTCCATTTCGCGTGCCGGTGGTTCATCGCTGATTTGCGACGCCAGATCCAGCAGCGTGTCCGTGTTTTTGCCCATCGCACTGACAACCATCACGACTCGATGGCCGGCTTTTTGCGCACGAATAGCCTTCCGCGCTGCGGCACGAATCTTTTCAGTGTCGGCAACCGACGTGCCGCCAAATTTTTGAACGATCAGGGACATGGAAGTGACGAAGCGAAACGGAAGGAAGGAGGGAAAGGGATTGGCAGTCCATTTGCCAGCGGACCCGAAGGATCAGCCTTTTTGAATGTAGGCGTCCATCATCGTCCAACCGGGATCGAACACCCATCCGGATGCCTTCGCGGCGATCTCGTCGAAGGTCGTCGCGGAGTCAGTTTCGATGCCGGTGCCGGCCATCGTCAGGGGCACGGGGCCGTGTGTGTGTTTCTTGGTCCGGCAAAACGTGGGGTGATCGGGCAAGATCAACATGCGGTGTTCGTCGTGCTTGGAAAGAGCTTCCCAAAGCGGTGCAACGATGTGCTGGTCGATTTGCTGCAACGCTTCGATCTTGGCCTCGACGTTGCCCTCGTGAGAGGCTTCGTCAGGAGCTTCGATGTGGACGCAGACGAAATCATAGTCCGCGAGGGCTTGGATTGCCGCTTCGCCTTTGCCAGCGTAGTTCGTGTCGAGGTACCCGGTGGCACCTTCGACTTCGATCCGCGGCCAACCGGCAAGGGCACCGATGCCGCGAAGCAAGTCGACCGCGGTGATCATCACGCCGCGAATGCCGTAGCGTTCCTCGAATGTCGACAATTGAGGCGCGCCGCCGGAGCTCCACAACCAAACGTGGGTCGCGACGTCTTTGCCGGCCGCTTTGCGAGCGACGTTGATCGGGTGTTTGGCCAAAATCTCCGCTGACGCATTCATCAGGTCCACCAAGATCTGGCTGCCGGGACCACGTGGGAAATCATCCATCACGCTGAGGTCAGTCAAATCGTGGGGTGCGCTGGATCGTGTCGCGTTGGTGAACGGCGAGGGGTGATCGGCGTCGCCGCGGTACAGCATCAAATTGCGATAGCTGACTCCGGGGACAAATTCCAATCGGCTGGCCAGGTCAGCGTTGCCCAGAGGTCCGTTTTCGGCGAACAATTCCTTCGACAAATCCGCGAGCAACGTGGTGGCTTCTTCGGTGCTGATGTGATCGGCGGTGAAGTCGATCATGGTCTGGTCGCGAATGGTGACCAAATTGCATCGCACGGCGCAATCGTGAGGGCCCAATTCGATGCCCTGCGCGGCGGCTTCCAAAGGAGCTCGGCCGGTGAAGCACACATTGGGGTCGTACCCCAGCAGGCACAGGTTGGCGATTTCGCTGCCAGCAGGGAAATCAATCGGCGTGTTGTCGGTCACGCCAACACGGCCCAGCGAGGCGATCTGGTCCATCGCGGGCAGGTTGGCGGCTTGCAGAGGTGTGCGTCCGTTCAGTGGTTCGAGCGGTTCGTCGGCACAGCCGTCGGGGATAATCAGGACATATTTCATGGCGAAGGCTCCGCCTGGATGGTCGAAAGAATTGCGGCAGTTTCGTTGAACGCCCGCGAAAACGAAAGGGCCCGACCCAAACCGATGTCGCGGGAACCCGCAAAATCGATCTTATCGTCGTCTCCGTTGCTGCCGGATCGACCGATACAGACCGACGCGGCAGCAGCGGACTTGCGCCAGTCAAGCAAAAATCGGTGGTGAAGAGGGAGGGGGTGACCCATCCTTGAGAGGACACAGAGATCCTTCTCGTTCCAGGTCCATTGTTAAACGATGCATTCTGCCCCACCACCATCCGATTCCCCATCGGCGACTGGCCTTTATTCAGGCCCGTCTTCGGCATGCACATGGGAACAATCCGCCGAACCGGTGGCCCTCGCGGTGAGAACTTCCGCTGACGTCCGCCATTTGGCTCGCGCTGTCCGCAAGGGACGCAATGTGTCCCCGATCGTGGCCGCGTCAGAGGAGCCCGGCCAAGACCCCAGTGGGTCTGGTGCCGGTGAGTCTTCCTCGTCGCTGAAGCCACATCGCCGGATTCTGGAACTCGACGCGCTGCGTGCGATGGCCGCGATCAATTTGGTGCTGTTCCACTTCACGCACGTTTACGCGGTCAAGTTTGGCTTCTCCAGTCCGCTGGGCGGGGAGTGGCCCTACGGTGCCTACGGCGTCGAGCTGTTCTTCATCCTCAGCGGTTTCGTCAACAGCATGTCGCTGATGCGTCGTGGAAAGCCCACCGACTTCGTGGCCGCTCGACTGATTCGAATCGTGCCGCTGTTCCTGATGGTGATTTTCGCGAACCTTTGGATCGTGACGTTTGCCCCGTTGAATGGGCAGCCGATTTCGACGCAGCAGTTCCTGGCGAATTTGACCTTGATGCCGCGAGTCTTCGGCTACGAGTGCATCGATCCCGTGATGTGGACCTTGCAAGTCGAGATGATGTTCTACTTCGTCTTGGTGACGCTGTTCTGCAAAGGCTACTTGCAACGCTACTTCGTCGGTTGGGGATCGTTGCTCGCCGCTTCATTGGTGCTGTGTCCCGCGTTGGATGCAGCTCAGGCCAGCTATGGTGACACGTCCATGTTCGCTGCTCTGACAGCGGTCAGGCATCTGCTGGTGCTCGACTTCGCGCCGCTGTTTGCGATCGGGTTCTTGCTGTACATGATCAAGACCGGTGTCGGGGCGAAGTGGCAGAACTTGCTGGGCATCGTCGTTGCCGCGGGAGTCTTCCACAGCATCGATCACGGCAAGCACAACCCGGCTGCGACGGCCCTGATCATCGGCTTGGTCACGATGGCCGCCTACGGAAAAATTCCCGTCTTGCGGCTGAAACCTTTCGTGGCCATCAGTTCGATCTCGTACGCGTTGTACCTGTGTCACAACAATCTGGGCTGCACGTTGCTGCATGCCTTTGATCAAGCCGGCCTGCCACCGATCGTGTGTTTGGCGATCGTGATCGGGTTCTCATTCGCTTTGGCCTGGATGGTGACCGTTTGGATCGAGCAACCGATCACGAAGGCACTGCGTCGCTTGTACGCCAATGTGTCCGTGCGACTACGTCGGCCATCATCCGTCACCGAACCAGCCATCAGCTGATTCGTCGTCGCCCACAATCATGTCGCCCATCGACTCCGCTCGATGGAACCGGTAACGCGTAGCCGGATTCGCCAGAATTCGGACACGAACACGAACCGAATTCTTGGCGAATCCGGCTACCTTGGCCTACGTTCGCTCACCGGGTCACTTGACGACCAGGTTCACCATTCGGCCGGGGACCGCGATCGTCTTGACGACCTTTTTATCGCCGATCGCGTTTTGAACCGCGGGGTCTGCCAGCGCTGCTTCGCCCATTTCATTGGGCTTGGCATCGGGTGACAACGAGATCTTCGCTTTCAGCTTGCCATTGATCTGAACCGGGATCTCGATGCTGGACTGGACCAACGCGGCTTCGTCCCATTGCGGCCATGGCTGCAACGAAATCGATTCGTTGTGACCCAGGTGCTTCCACAGTTCTTCGCACAAGTGAGGTGCGTAAGGCGCCAGCAAGATCAGGAACGATTCCATCGCTTCGCGTGGTCGTGTTTCGCAGCGGGTGAAGTGATTGGTGAATTCCATCATCTTCGCAATTGCGGTGTTGAAGCTCATCGCTTCGTTGTCTTCGGTGACCTTCTTAATCGTTTGGTGCAGCACGCGAAGTTGTTCTTCATCGCAGGGCGTGTCCACCACCGCGGCGGAAACCTGCAGCTCGTCTTCAGGTTCGTCGATGATCATCCGCCAGACGCGATCGAGGAAGCTGCGAACGCCGCCGACGCCGTTCATCGCCCAAGGCTTGGTTGCTTCCAACGGGCCCATGAACATCTCGTACAAACGCAGCGAGTCCGCTCCATAATCGCGAACGACCGAGTCGGGGTTGACCACGTTGCCGCGGCTTTTGCTCATCTTGAACGCGCGGCTATCGACCTTGATCGAGGCGTCCGACGCCAAGACAAAGCCTTCGCCTTTCTTGATGACTTCTTCTTCGGTCAACGAAACGATCTCGACCTGTTCGCCAGTGGCTTTGCTGACACGGTTGCCCTCGGCGTCTTTTTTGACGTCTTTGGTGGAGACGTGTTTGCCGGACGGATCCACGAAGCTGGTGAATTCCACTTCGCCCAGAATCATGCCTTGGTTGACCAGCTTGCCAAACGGTTCGGGGCAAGACACATGCCCGCGATCGAACAGGACCTTGTGCCAGAACCGTGAGTACAACAAGTGCAGCACAGCGTGTTCCGCACCGCCGACATACAAGTCGACTGGCATCCAGTCCTTTTCCTTTTGTGGATCGATCAGCGCGTCGCTGTTCTTGGGGTCGATGTACCGCAGGTAGTACCAGCATGAACCGGCCCACTGAGGCATCGTGTTGGTTTCGCGGCGATAGCGTTTGCCGTCGAGCTCCACGATCAACCAATCGTCGTCGGCTTTCGCCAGCGGTGGCTCAGGGCGACCGTGCGGTTTGAAGTCAGCCAGTTCTGGCAACGTCACCGGCAATTGATCATCGGGTACCAAGCGACGCACGCCGGTCGCATTGCCTTCCGAGTCGATCTCGTGCAGGACCGGGAACGGCTCGCCCCAGAAACGTTGTCGGCTGAACAACCAATCCCGCAACTTGTAATTGACGGCTTCGCAGGCCAAGCCTTGTTGGGCCAATTCCGCGGTCAAAGCGGCTTTGACTTCCGCGGTCGTCTTGCCATCGTACTCGCCGCTGTTGATCGCGACGCCTTCTGCGGCGAAGCAAGCTTTGCCAGCCAAGATTTCTTCGCGTTGTTTGTGGTCCGCAGGAGGATCCACCACGGGGATCACAGGCAAGTCAAACGCCACGGCGAATTCAAAATCTCGTTCGTCGTGAGCGGGAACGGCCATGATCGCGCCGGTTCCATAACCCGCCAAAACATAATCCGCGACCCAAATCGGGATGCTGCGTCCGTCCGCTGGGTTGATCGCGTGCGAACCCGTGAACACGCCTGTCTTGGCTCGATCGCCATCGGTTCGTTCGCGGTCACTTTTGAACGAAGCCTTTTCGCGATAGGCGTCGACCTCGGCCTTTTGTTCCGGTTTGACCAGCACATCGATCAGTGGGTGTTCCGGCGCGACGACCATGTAGGTCGCTCCGAACAAGGTGTCGGGACGCGTTGTGTAAACACGCAAGCAATCCTTGCCGGGGTCGGCTGGGAAGCCTTCCGATTCTCGAGCACGCTTGAACGCGACGAATGGTCCGGTGTCGTCCCCGACGGCGCCGCGTTGCAAGTAGAAATCGACTTCGCCACCGGTGCTGCGACCGATCCAGTCGGATTGCAATTTCTTGATGCCGGAGGGCCAATCCACGTTCGCCAATCCGTCCAACAATCGTTCCGCGTAATCGGTGATCCGCAACATCCATTGCCGCAGCGGGATCCGCTTGACCGGGTGCCCACCGACTTCGCTCTTGCCATCGACCACTTCTTCGTTGGCCAGCACCGTGCCCAGTTTCGGGCACCAGTTCACCAAGGCGTCGTCCAGGTAAGCCAAGCGGTTTGAGTCGCGATACTGCTCGATTGCCAATTTGCCTTCCGCGGTGACTTCCGCGGGGATCGGCAACTCCGCAATCGGGCGGCCTTTTTGTTGCTCGTGATCGAACCAAGTGTCGTACAACACGCCGAAGATCCACTGCGTCCAACGAAAGTACTCTTCGTCCGTCGTCGCCAAGACCCGATCCCAGTCGTAGCTGAAACCGAGCATCTTCAATTGACGAGTGAAGTTGTCGATGTTGCGTTGGGTTTGAACGCGAGGGTGTTCGCCCGTCTTGATCGCGTGCTCTTCCGCGGGCAATCCAAACGCATCGAATCCCATCGGGTGCAAAACCGCTTCCCCGCGAGCCCGAGCGAAACGCGAGACGATGTCGGTCGCCGTGTAACCTTCCGGGTGTCCAACGTGCAGCCCGTCGCCGCTGGGGTAGGGGAACATGTCCAGCACGTAGCGTTTCTTCTGGCCGACCTGATCGGGCGTGGCGAAAGTGTGGTGTTCGTCCCAGTAAGCTTGCCAGCGAGGTTCAATTTCGTTGGGGTTGTAGCGGACCATGTCGTCTTAGCGATGCGGGGAAGGGCAGGGCAGAGCAGGGCAGGGCACTCGAGATGAAAAAAACGACCACCTTGCGTTGCAAACAGGTTCCCTCAGGGGGCGTTTTCGGGCAAGCGGTCTGGTGCGAGAGCTGCTCCGGCAAGTTCGCTTGCGTTGCCAAGTCGCTGCCGGATGGGCGTCGCAAAGCCTCCTTCATTCGGCCTGCGCAGACCGGAATCGCCACGACGGGACCCGTGACAAAGGCCGTCTGCGTCCGCACCCAAGTAGGCCGGATCAAGCCACTCCGGCAAGTCCGCTGCCTGCTAAGTGATGCCTAGCACGCGGACGACAACCAGCACGCCTGCCGCGACCACCAGGCTCACGGCCGCCGTTCGCCGCAGCCAGACTCCGGCGGGTTGGGTCACCGCGACCCATTCGGCCCGAAACGCCATTTCTGTCCAGTTGTCGCCCTTGTCTGGGGACTGCAACGCTTCCGCTTTCTGATCGCGGATGCCCAGCGAAGCCAGTTCCAGCCGGCGGACCGGCGAGGCGTCGAGCCAAGTCCAGCCCGAGATCGCGACCATGAGTGCCACGCCAATGGCCCATGCCCAGGCGCGAGTCGGCCACGAGATGGGCAGCGTGTTCACTTCGATGGTCTTGGCAAACATCGCGATCCGCTCCGCGTTGGCTCGCTCGTACCCCGCCAGCCATTCGTTGGTGCGGGTTGTTTCGCTCTGCCAAAACGCAGCCCACTTGGACGCTTTGGAGGGAGGTTGGGAAGTCGAGTCGGAAGTCGAGTGGCTGGCCAATCGAAGCGGCGACTCGGAATCGCTTTCGTGCGAAGCGACTTGGTTTTGTTCGGCTTTCGCGTAGAAGGCCGCCACCTCACTCCGCCACCGCACCCATCCCACATTGGCGGATGCTTTGGGCTGTTGAGCGTCCAGCAGTCGCGTGCGGAACCCGTCCACGTTGTCGCCGGTGACAACGCGATGCGACCAGACGTTCGCGTTGGGACCTGTTTCAGAAGATCCAGCGCGAACCGGTTGCGGATAAGAAACCCGATGCCGGCTCGGCTGCGGCGGCCAGATCGCCATCACCAGCGTGAAACTGGCGATCGACGTGATCGCGATGCCGACGAGCGGGTTGCGTGTTAGGATTCTCAATGCAGCGAACTTGCCAGACACGAAACGATGCCACTGAAAATGCGAGGGATCGGCGGTTCGAACGTGCTCGCAGAAATCTCGAGACCGTCCATCTTGATGATCGGCCGGTTCCACTTCGGTGATCCAGGAAACTTGAAACGATTGTGACAACCTTGCCTCCGTCAGGTCCCACCACTCCCCCCACCACCCGTTCTTTGCGGTCACCGTTCGCGATCAAAATCTGCGGCATGCGAAGCGTGCAGGACGTATGGGCCGTTGCCGATGCGGGAGCGGACGCGGTGGGGCTGAACTTTTACGGACCCAGCGTCCGATCGCTCAACCCCGATGCTGACGAAACATTCCAGATCAATGACGCGGCTCGCCAAGCGGGGTTGATTCAGGTCGGATTGTTCGTCAACCATGACTTGGCATTCATCCAGCGGGTGGTTGAATCGTTGCAGCTTGATTGGATCCAGTTGCATGGTGACGAGCCCGTGACACTGGCCGAGGAACTGATCCGCCGTGGCGGGCGAGTCCTGAGAGCGATCCGGTTGCCGCGCGGGAATCTCGAGCCCGGGCAGATTGATGCCGCGATCGGTCAATGGAATGACGCGGGTGTTTCACTGTTGCTCGACGCGGACGCGGGGGCCTCGTTCGGCGGAGGCGGCCAGTCGCTGGATTGGCCCAGCATTCGAGATTGGGCGGATCGCCGCGGCGAATCAGCGGCCGGGTGGGTGTTGGCTGGCGGCCTGAATCCCGAAAACGTGCCAGAAGCGATTCGGATCAGTGGAGCGACCAGCGTCGACGTTGCCAGCGGCGTCGAGCAGCCCAAGGGGCAGAAAAACGCCGAGAAAATCCGCCAATTCGTCGCAGCCGTCCGGCGGGGTGAGGAAGCTCTGTGAATCCAGGCTGACTGGGCGTTGACGTCGGACGGATTTGTGCCAAACTTTGCCACCCAGTCAAAGACCAACACAGCTCGCGGCCGTGGCGGAACTGGCAGACGCGCTAGGTTGAGGGCCTAGTGGGAGTTAATCCCGTGGAGGTTCGAGTCCTCTCGGCCGCATCCAAAGAACCCCGTGATTCACGGGGTTTTTTCATGCGCGGACGGGATTTCCCGTCGTCGGCATTCCCGACAGAATGGTCAGCAACGGGCCCTGATTCACCACGGTTGCCTGAATCTCGTGCAACCAGTGGTGCAACCGTTCATGTGATGGTGCGGCCCGTTTGGGATTCTGACTCCGCAACGTCTTCCCCACCAAGCCAGGTGGTGCGAGGTGTCACGTCGGAATCGAGTCGAGGTGGCGTCCACCAACGTTTCCTGTTCGTCGAGCGTTGTCATCTATCTGTGGTCGACGGCCAGCGATTCAGAACCGGACGCGATCGCATTTCGGCTGACGAGGTGGTTGGTCATCGTGTCGGCCGCGGGACGCTCGTCCCCGGTTTCGGTGCGTGGTTGGGGGAGGTGGTTGGCAGGCTCCGCTGTGCTGAATTGCGTCTGACCAAGATCATCTTTCGTGAGCGATCGTTTCGGCAATGTTTCGGGCGTGGTCACGGACGCGGATGTAGGCGTTCAAGGCGGCCATGAACGCGACGCTGACCACGGGAGGAATTGTGCCCGCGGATAACTCTTCCAGGTGCTTGCGACGCAATGCCTTGACTTGATCTCGAATGCGTTTGCCGCTGGCATCGGTGCTGGTCAGAACGTTGGGGTTCGATGCGGTCAGGGCCTCGTGGATCTCACGGGTGTAGGCTTTCACGCTGCGATTGAGTGTTTCCAGGTCGGCCCGCTGCGAATCGGTGAAGCGAAAGCCGTCGCGTCTCAGTTTTCGGTCAAACTTGTCCAGATTGACGATGTAATCACTGATGGATTCGTATTCGTCGGCCAGTCGCAATTGCCGTCGCGCCTCTTCGGCCGTTGCGTGCGACACATTCCCTGAGAGCAGATTGGTGATGAACGCAGCGACCTCGTCTTGGACAGAATCCAGCACGCGTTCGCGTTGCCGCAGGCGGTCGCCGAGTTGCTTGTTCGGTTTCTCGGCTTGCATCAACTCCAGGTGCCAATCGAGCATCTTCAGGCAGCCATCTCCCATCTTGAGAATCTCTTTGCGAGATTGCTCGATCGCTAGGAGAGGTGTTTCCAAAATACGGACGTCCAAATCGGTCAGGCGTGGTTTTTCTTTGTAAGACAACGACGGAATGACCCGTTCCAGGAAGCTGACGATCGGCTTCAAGAACGGCATGAACATCAAGGTGTTGCAAACGTTGAAAACGCTGTGAGTCGCCGCAATGGCTGCCACGGTGTTGGGGTAGGTTTTGTTCCCATCAACGATCACGGATTCCGCCACATCGACGCCGATGATGCCTTGGATCAGTTGGATGTACCACTGGAAAATCAGCGTGATCCAAAACACACCAATCAGATTGAAAATCACATGGAAATACGCGGCTCGCTTTGCATTGGTGGTGGTCCCCAGGGAAGCCAAGAAAGCGGTGATCGTCGTCCCAAGGTTCTCGCCCAAGATCAACGCCGCGGCGGTGGGATACGAAATCACACCTTGGGTCGCCAGCGAAATCGTGATGCCGAGCGTTGCGGAAGAGGATTGGACCAACGTTGTGAGCACGCAGCCGACCAAGGCACACTTCAACACACCCACGTAAGTGTCTGCCTGGAAGCGGGCGAACCAGGCTTCGAAGTCGGGCATCTCTTTGATGATCGAACAAGCGTCCTTCATCACTTCGAGCCCAAAGAACACCATCCCGATGCCCATCACGACCATCGCCCAATAACGCCAGCGATCACTGCGGGTGAACAGATAAACGAACGCGGCAAACCCCAGCAGCGGCAACCCGTACTTGCCAATCTTCAGAACCAAGATCCAGCCTGTGATCGTCGTGCCGATGTTGGCTCCCATGATCACGCCGACCGCTTGCGACAGATTCATCACACCGCTGTTGACGAACCCCACGACCATCACGGTCGTGATTGAGCTGGATTGAACGATGCAGGTCACGATGACGCCGACCATCGTGGCGAAAACGCGGTGGTTGGTGACAGCGCCGACCAGGCGACGCAGGCTGTTCCCAGCGACGGCTTGCATCCCGTCGGACATGTGCTTCATGCCCAACAGAAAGATGCCGAGTCCGCCGGCCAGTTCAAAAATCATCTTGATCAGCGTGGATGAATCCAAGGGGGCCCGTCCCGAAACTTCGAAAGTGAATCGTTAAGATTGCATGAAGAGATCGCAATTCGGCGGGATTGTAACCTGACGGGCCTGCTTTCGGGGTGCAGCCGAAGGATTTTCACGGTGGGTGCGTGCGATCTGTCCCAGCGGGCCGGCACGCGGTCGCTGGGGGTGGGAGCCCGAGGGTGCGAGGGACCACCTAGCCGGCGAATTGTTGCTGCATGGTGTCGAGGAATTCTTGCAGTTGGTCGGCGGGGAGTTGGTTGATGCCCGCCGCGGCTTTGCGGCCGCCTCCGGTTGGGAATTGACGGACAAGTTCGTCGGCACCGGTCTTGGTGGTCAAGGGAGCGCGGACGCTGACCAGGTACTCGCCCGATGGCAGTTCGCTCAGCAACGCGTGGGCTCGGTTGGGATTTTCGCGGGCGAGTTGGTTGCTGTAGACGCCGCTGACTCGGCGCGAAAAGGAATCGTTGGGGAACAAAAACGCCGCACACGATTCGGTCGCCAGCTTGGGGGCGATCGAAGCGGCTCGCTGCATGTCACTGTCAAAACCGTCACGAAGGGTTTCAAACGTGGTGTCCGCCGCGATGAACTCAAACGGATCCGCATACGGTTGAACCTTGCGATACAACTCGTCGGGAGCGAAGTAGAGGTCGTCGAGCGTTCCCCCGTAGCCGTTGTAGTTGAGCAAGGTGCCGAGTTGTTCCAGTTCCCCGAGTTGCGAATCGCTGAGGTTCAGAGGTTCGGCGGCCGATTTGGCGGCGTCGTACAAGTTGTCACCGTACAGAGCGGTGATCGCCCAGGGCAAGAATTGACCGTGGAGGAACTGATTGACCAGCAGTCCCGTGCACACATCACCGGCGGTGTCGATGTGTGTCGACAGCAGCGGCGACGCCGGAATGTCGCCCGCGAAATGGTGATCGAAGTAGGTGACGGGAACTTCGGCGGCCAAGATCCGTTGGAGTTCGTCGCGGTTCTTATCGAGCGAAATGTCGAGCACGGTCACGGAATCGCCCGAGCCCGCGAGGACTCGTTTGAGAAGGTTGATGTCTCGTTTGACGCCAGTCACGAGCGTGCTGTCTTTCGGTTCCGCCAGCCGCAATTGGTGCAGCGCGCAAATGCCATCCGCGTCGCCATTGAAAACGTCAAAGTGAGTCACGTTGGTATCTCTGTGAGAGTGAAAGCTGGAGGGCACGAGCAGTGGGGCTTGGATGTTCTGATTCTAGTTCCCCATTGCGAAAGCGAAACCGTGCCTGCAGAGTGGGTCACAGGCCAAATTCGTCGAGTGAGATCGTTTGAAATTCCAGGTCGGCTCGCGACGATTCGTACAGAATTCCGACGGTCCTGTCGTCGACCATCACGAGCGAACTGTAGGATCCGCCGTCGGCGTCCAAGGCGATTTGTCGATCGGATGGCCAGGTCGCACCGTCATCGAGGCTGGCACGAACCGTCATGTTGGCACGGCGAGTTTTGTGATTTGGGTTGCTGAAGAACAGAACACGACGACCATCGGCCAACTTGTGCGAGATCAGACTGGCCATGCAGACAGGTTCGGGCAGGACGCCGTGGTCGCTTGGGTGAACCGTCCAGGTCTGGCCCAAGTCGCTTGTCACGCTGATGGCTCGTCCGTTGGTTTCGGATTTGTCTCGGCGGTTCCGGTTGTCTCGCATGTTCAGCATCAACGAACCATCGGCCAACTCAGCAACGGCGCATTCGGTCGTGTCGGATCGTGCGGGGGCCGAGACCGTCCAAGTCTTCCCGTGATCACGCGAATAGATGAGATTGGAAAACGGAAGCCCGGTTTGGTCGCGGCCTTGTGTTGGAATCACCAGCGTGCCGTCGGTCATGGTGATTCCATTGCCGGGCGCGGGAGCGAACAGGTACCACTTGGGATCCTTGAGTTGCTTCGTCCAGTTCTCGGGGGACGACCAAGTTTGTCCGTCGTCGCTGGAACGCACGGCCAAGAACTGGGTGGAGGTGGCAACGTTCAGTCCCGGTTCGGAGCCATTGCCACGCCATTGATGCGTGCCTGGTTTGCCATGAGTCCAGACGGCGGTGACGATGATTTCTCCGGTTTGTGTGTCGACCAAGATATTGGGATCAGAGCATCCGTTCTGATTTTCGGGCAATCCTCCGTGGGTGCGCATGTCCATGATGGGTCGAGGAGCGGACCACGTCTTTCCGCCATCGGTGGATCTCGATAGTCCGATGTCCATGTGGCCTTGCAGATCGCGACGACTGTCGTATCGCATGTCGTAAACCGCCAGCAAAGTGCCCGCGTTGGAACGAGCGATCCCGGGAATGCGAAATGTGTGGCAATCGTGATCACCTTGGCGGTGCAGAATCACTGAGGGACATTGGTCAGCGTTGGCGATGGGTGTCAGCGAGCAACCAATGAGTGTCGAAGTCAGGACCATCGCGAGGCAACGTGGCGACATGAAGCGTTGGGACATGGGAGGGAGCTTGGCGGGACGGGTTTGGCGGGAGGCAAATAAAAAAGCCGACGCGAAACTTGGCTGGCAAGTTTCGCGTCGGCTATCAAGATAGTCGGTGTGAAAACCTAGGAGTTGCTGGGAAGGGGGCTGTGCTTGTTGACCCTCACCCCCGACCCCTCTCCCCGAGGCGGGGCGAGGGGAGACTGTTGCTATTTGGAAGCGAAAGTTGCTTCCAAACGGGCCGGGGCCCCGGACGAATTTCCTTGCGGATCAGTTTTTGATCTTCGCTTTCTTCTTCAACTGGTTCAGCGTCTTCGTGCCGCCTTCGTTGACTTCGAAGATGAACTTGGCGAGATCCAAGAACTCTTGTCGATCCTTCAGCATGTTGACGAGTCCGGGCGGCATGGTCGAGTTTTGTGACTCGAGCACGTCTTCCACATCATCGATTGGGATGGTGCGGGGTTTGCCTTGATCGGCGGCGATGCTGAGCGTGATCTTGTCGTCGGTTTCTTCCACCAGGAAGCCAGACAGGATGGCACCGTCGACCGTGATCACGTTCACGGTTTGGTAGCCTTCCAGAATCTTCTCGGAGGGTTTCAGGATCGATTCGATCAAGTGCTCATGCGTGATGTCCTCCCGTGTTTTGGTGAGGTGAGGTCCAAGTTGGTACCCTTCGTTGACATCGTGGCAAGTCGCACAGGCGGTCTTGGAACCATAGAAGGATGTGGCACCTCGAACGGCATCGCCTTGTTCACGAGCATCGCGAACCAGATCGCTGAGTGACTCCGCGAGGAGTTCCGTTTCGAGTTGGTTGGTGGCTGGTTCCTCCTCCATCAGTTCTGGGCGGCTGCCCTCGGGGAACGGATGCATCTCGATCAGTTCTTCGGGGCTGTAGAAGCGTTGCCGGTCCTCGGTCACCGCACGGATGCGTTTGACTTCGTCGGGTGTGATTTCGCTGGCGTCATTGCCCCAGCTGTTTCGAACATAAGTCAGAGCGGCCGCGATTTCTGCATCGGAGAACATGTTGCCGATCGCGGTCATTGGCGGCACGCCTTGGGTTGGTTCAAAGACCTTGCCGCGAACACGGATTTCTCCCCAGATGCCGTGCAGAGTCAGCTTGATCAGGCGTTCGGAGTCGCCGGTGATCCATTCACTGCCAGCAAGCGGCGGGTAGATTCGAGCGATGCCTTCCCCGTTGTCACGGTGGCAGGCGTAGCACGATCCTTCTTCGAAGAAGACTTGCTGACCCAGGTTGTAGGTCTGAGCAAATTGCTTGTTCTTGAACTTCTTTGACTTGGTGCGGTAGTCCTTGGGTTTGGCGGCACCTTCCAATTTGCCAGCGAGCAATTGCTTGTACTCCACCAGCAAGTTTTCCGGATCGAATGCTTTCGCTTCAATCAATTGTTCGACATCGTTTTTCAGCAGCGGCATGGCGCTGTTGAGTGCATTGCGAATCCAGCGATCTGTCTTGTAAGAGGCGACCGTGAGTAGCACTTCTGCACCGGGTTTGCCGCCCAGCCAAGAACCGGCCGAGAGAGCTTCCAGGCGAACCCGGGGGTGTTCATCCGCGGCAGCGGCCATCAAGTAAGTTTCGGGATGGTCGAGCAAGTGCAGGCAGTGCCGGACGACTCGAACCGCTGCGGAGCGAACCCGGTGGTCTTCGGCTTGCAGGCACTGGTCAATCAACTCGGTGGACGGTTCTTGGTGACCCCAGGTTGCCCAAAGAGCTTCCAAGACCAAGCGTTCGTTGTCCGCATTGTCGCTGGCGAATTTCATCGCGGCAGAGATCACGGCTTGTTTGTCACGACCACGCAATTCGAGGTGTGAACGTTTGCGAGCGTTGAGTTCCGGCAACTTCATGTTCTCGAACAGTTGTTCGATCTCGGCGCCGTCAACCGTTGGCGGTTCGACCAAGTCACGTTCCGCGTAGGTGATGCGATAGATGCGGCCGTATTCTGAATTCCGCATCGGATCACGAGCGCTGTGTTGCATGTGACCGATCAACGTGTTGTGCCAATCGATGAAGTACAGGCTTCCATCGGGAGCCACTTCCAGATCACAAGGACGGAAGTTGCCATCGGAAGACTGGATCAAGTCTTGGCGGAATTTGCCTTTGATCTCAACGCCGTCTTCGACCGTCTTGTATTGCTTGATTCCCAGGAAGCCAATTGTGTTGGCGTACATGTAGTCGCCTTGGACTTCGTCTGGGAAGTGACGGCTGTAGAGGAATTCCGATCCGGAAGTCGGGCGTGTGTGGTGTTCGTAGTTGAACTTCGAAACCTTTGGAATCTCTTTCGAGTGGGGGACCTTGATCGAGTAACCCAGCATCCAGTACTGGGCACCACCGGAGGCATCATTGACAAAGGTTTGGCCGTATTCGTCGTGGGCGACGCCCCATGGGTTGTTGACGTCCGACTGCATGACGCGTTCGACTTTCCATGACTTGGGATCGAAACGCCAAATGCCACCGTCCGTCATGCGTTCAGGACCCCAAGGGGTTTCGACTTGCGAGTGCAGGAAACGACCTTCGCACATGTAGATCCCGGCACCGTGGTCGACATCAAATGCTGAGATGGCATGGTGCGTGTCGTGCGGGTCGAAGCCGTCGAGCAGGACTTCTTTCTTGTCGGCGCGGCCGTCGCCGTCGGTGTCCTTCAGCAGCACCAAGAACGGTTCTTGCGAAAGGTAGACGCCTTCGGGAGCCAATTCAAAGCCGATCGGCATGTGCAATCCATCGGCGAAGACGGTTTCTTTGTCCGCGCGTCCATCCCCATCGGTGTCCTCGTAGATGAGGATCATGTCGTTGGGTTTGGAGTCACCTGGTTTGTAGTGCGGGTAGCTTGGCAGGGTCGAAACCCACAGGCGGCCCTTGTTGTCAAACCGCATTTGGGCTGGGTTGCCCAGGTTCGGAAAGTCTTGCTCGGAAGCAAACATCGAGACTTCGTAACCTTCAGGCAGCGTGAACGTTTTCAGGGCTTCTTCTTCGACCTTGAGGTAGTCCGGGTTGCCGTTCTTCTCGCTCATTTGGAAGTTCGTTTCCACCGTCGACAAAGGCCGAGTGATCGAGTCATCGACTTCGAGGGTGGACGATTTTCCTTGCGCGATCGCCCAAATGTTGTGGTCTCGCAAGACCGTCATCTGACGGATCTTTTCGATCTCTTCGGGATAGTTGAAGTTTCCGTAGGGAGCCCAACGACGGCCATAGGCATGCACACCGTTGAGCATGCGGAAGTCATTTCGCCAGAACCAGGCTTTGTCTTGGACGGCCGCATGCAGCAACGAATCAGCCGGGGCGACACCCGAATCAGCACCAAACAATTGCTGCATGATGACAGGAGCGAGTTTGCGATAGCCTGCTTCGGACAGGTGGACGCCGTTGATTGTCAGAGGTTCATTGGAAGACTGAAACCATTCCAAGGTGGGCGAATAAAGGTCGATGAAGCCGACATGTTTTTCATCGGCCACCGCACCCACGGCATCCGCGTACGCCTTCAGAATCGCGTTGCGATCATCCGCGTTGGGGAGATTGAATTCGGGAAGTTGCTGCGTCGCGATCGGGGTCGCCAGCACCAGACGAGGTGGTTTGGATGCGTCACGTTCGTAGGAACGCGAGAGGGTGTGATCGACGAAGGCACGCAGTTCGTTCTTGAAGTTTTCGACCCCGGCCAGGCCGTCGAAGGATTCGTTGAACCCGAAGAAGGCGACGATCGTGTTGGCTTGGACGATGGTCAGCCATTCGTCTGGTTTGGGGTAGTGGCCTTCGCCGTAGTGCCCCTGGATTTCAGGACGGAACTTTTCGGCACCTGGAAATGCCCAGGGATCGTCTTTGCCGGCTTCGGGACGATAGGCCGGGGTGTGGCCGGGAAAGCCCATGTTTCGGAAGGTCAATTCCTTGTCGGGGAACTGCCGGTAGAGCGCTGTCTCAAACGCATTGAACAACTCCATCCGCGAGGCCAAACCGCTGCCGAGGAAGGTGATGGTTTCGCCTTGGGTCGGCGTCAGCGGCAACGACGTGGCGGCGGCTTTGGTTTCCACCGCGACGGGTTGCAGGTATTCCGGACGGACCTTTTTGGTCTGTTGGGTTTCGTTGTCGGTGAGGGTCGTGATGACCTCCGGTGCCTTTCGTGCGTCGCCGGATTTCTCATCCGCTTTCGCCAGCGACAAACCGCCTGTCAGCAGACAGGCGAGGCAAGCAAGACCAAGGGGAGTCAATGTCGACGCGGGGCGTCGCAATTGGTTCTCTGTGAGTCGCAAATTGTTTGGGAGTGTCGGATTCATTTTGAGGCAGGTTCTTAGCAGCGAGTTTGGGACGCCGAAGACGGTGAGAGGAGGGAGGGTGTGTAAGGGGGTTATTCTAGTTCATCAGGCTCGCTTGGGGATCAGGGAAGCTCGCTAGAGGCCAACCTTTTTGTCGCGTTCGGGGCTTCGGTCAGCGTTTGATCTCGATCGATTCACGCCGCCAGCAGACGGAACAATCCCGGCTGCGACGAATGTTGCTTTGTCACTACGAAAGCATCTCGCAATAAGATCGGGATCCAGCGGAACGTCGCAGGCGGGCTGTTGGTCTATTGAGCCGTTTCGGCGTTCGCCTCGGTTCCACCATCACCGACCGGGGCGAACGCCCAAACGGCTCACGTTCAAAATCGAATACGGCCTCAATCAACAGCGGGAAGCCGTCGGGTGCCGCGAATCCGGAAGTCTTTCGGCCAAGGCTGCTCAACTTGAAACCGGAAAAATGGATTCGGGACCGTTCCTCGAGAGCCAAGTTGCGAGAGGGATGGCTCGCGTTTCCAGAGTGTGCTTCGGTCGTGTTCGTCGTCGCTGCGATCGACCGAGCATCAGGGAAGAAGAGGCGTCTCGCCAGCGGTGGGCTGGCGAGACGGAATTGAAAAGAAGCAGCAAGCGAACGATCAGGCTTGATTCAGTTTGGGGGAACCCGATTCGACGACAAAGGAATTGCGGACGAACGTTTTGCCGTCTGGTTTCAGCACATCGTCCACGACCATGTAGTCGGACGTCCAGCTGTCGGGAGTGACGTCGCAGCGGATGTAGCCACGTTCGGCATTGTGCCATTTGACACAAGCGTTTTCTGCCAGCACCGCGTCCACGTTCTTGGGTTTGTCAGGGCCGTTGCCGCCACTGGAAAGCGAGGTGGCAACGAACTCGGTGGCGACGAGTCCTTGTTCCGTTTGTCGATCGTCGACGCGAAGTTCGTTGGCCCAGTTGGAATGAATGTCGCCGGTCAGGACGACGGGATTGCTGACTTGTCGGTCACGAATGTACCGCAGCAATTCCATTCGTTCGTGGGCGTAACCAGGCCATTGGTCCATCGAGAACTGATGATTGTCTGGATCGCCTGAGCGATTGACCATGCCCATCATGACTTGTTGTGCCAGCACATTCCAAGTCGCGTTGGAGCGGATCAAGTTGCGGGACAACCAACCGCGTTGTTTGGTTCCCAGCATCGACTGCGTTGGATCCAGTGCGGCTTCATTCAGTGGGCTCTTGCGATCGTCATTGGGTTGGTCGGATCGGTACTGCCGGGTGTCCAGGATCGAGAAATCGGCCAGTCGTCCGAACTGAGCCGAGCGATACAAACGCATGTCGCTGCCACGAGGAATCTGGCGCAGTCGAAGCGGCATCATTTCGTAGTACGCTTGGTATGCGTTGGCTCGCCGCGAAAGAAAGGAGGGTGAGTCGACGCCGGCCTGCTCTGAAACATCGCAAGCACAGTTGTTGTCAAACTCGTGATCATCCCAGGTCACCCACCAAGGGCACTGGGCGTGCATGTTCTGCAGCAAAGGGTCGGATCGGTATTGAGCGTGCCGCACGCGGTAGTCGCCCAACGACATGATTTCGGATCCATGGTGCGTGCGGACTTTCCCGTTGCGACCAGCTTCGTATTCATAGATGTAGTCGCCCAGGTGAAAGACCAAGTCGACATCGTCGTCCGCCATTTGTTCATAGGCAGTGAAGAGGCCTTGTTCGTAGTTTTGACAGGAGGTCACGGCGAAGCGGACCTTGTCAGGGAGTTGGTGCGGCAGTGGCATCGTGCGGGTGCGAGCGATGGGGCTTTCGGCGTCGCCACATCGGAACCGATACCAGTACCACCGATCGGGTTCAAGTTGGTTCAGTTCGACATGAACGGAGTGGCCAAGTTGAGGTGTTGCCAGTTGAGTGCCGGATGCAACGACGTTTCGCATCGTGTCATCGGTGGCAACTTCCCAGGTCACTTCCACCACTTGAGCGGGCATGCCGCCATCAGGCAGCAAGGGTGAAGGGGCCAGGCGAGTCCATAGCACCATGCCGCGGTGATCGGGGTCGCCGGAGGCAACGCCCAGGCTGAACGGGTCATTGGAAAATGAAACCTTGGCATCCGCCCAGGCGTGCTGGGTCGAGATCACAAACGCGGGAAGGGCACTGGAGAAAGCGAGGAAGCGTCGGCGATTCCAAGCGGCGTCAGAGACGCGAGCGGCGGCGGAAGGTCGTGGCATGAGTGGCTGTGGGGGAAGGAGGGTGCGGCGAAACGAATGTCAACAGGCAATGCGTTGGCCGCGGGGCGGGGACGTTCCTTGGTTTGTTCCCGCGGTCTCGAGCGACCATTTCGCGGGAAGTGTATCGATCGCTCATTTTGAACCAATGCGATCGCGTCTTGCCTGCTCGGATTTCAAGAAATCTTCACAACTTCTTGGGGCGGTCTCTCCGGCGGAGCCAACCATGTGAACATACCGTGAAATTTCGTCGTCTCTGAGGAACTGCGAGAGGCGGTGCGACCCAAATGGGATACTCTGTCGCGAACGCAGGGGAGCGGTGAGCAGGTGTTCTCAGGCGTCTTTCATTCCCGTTCAATTCAACGGATCACTGGGGCGTTTTTCGCTCTGGATGGTCCTCTCTTGGTAGGAGCGACTCTTCTGATGACCGATCGCAATCGACGGCAATTTCTAAGTGATAACTTTTCCGCTTTGGGTTCTTTTGGCGTGACCGCTGCGATCGCGGGATTGGGCCAAGGCGTGGTTCAGGGTGGGCAAGCGGATGCCGCCGCCTCGAGCTTGCGACCGACGGCGGATGAAACCACTGGTTTGGAGCTGCTGCGACTGCCAGAGGGTTTTCGGTATCGCACCTTCGGTTGGACGGGGGACATCATGAGCGATGGAACGCCGACCCCTCACGCTCACGATGGCATGGGGGTGATTGCCAGCGAGGGAGATGTGTTGAGGATTTGTCGGAACCATGAGGTCAGCGATGACGGTCGCGCGATCGCCTTTCAAGCCGGGAAGGCGTACGATCGCCGAGCTCAAGCCGGTTGCACCGAGTTGCGATTCGACAGCGCGAAAGGGGAGTGGTTGGACAGTCGCGTCGTGTTCTCGGGAACCAGTCGCAACTGTGCCGGCGGAGTCACGCCCTGGGGAACGTGGCTGACCGCCGAAGAAACTGTCCTGGGGCCCAAGGACGCCGATCACTACAAAGACGACAAAGTTCGCACGTTCGAAAAGACCCACGGCTGGGTTTTCGAAGTGGGGCACACCGATTCCGACGGCAACCCGGTTCCGTTGAAAGACATGGGACGCTTCGTTCATGAAGCGGTCGCGATCGACCGAAACAGCGGGATTGTGTATCTCACCGAAGACCGTTCTACCTCGGGCTTCTATCGGTTCTTGCCCAACACGCCCGAGAAGTTGGCTGACGGCGGACGCTTGGAAATGGCCGAGATCGTCGGCCAAGCCGATTTGCGGGGCGGCTTCCAGGACGGTGTCGAGTTTGACGTGCGTTGGCACTTGATCGACGATCCGACTTTGGCACACAGTCCCGAGTCATTGAAGAACGTTTCCAAAGAAGGCGAGGTGGGAGACGAACTGGGCGTCTTCAAGCAAGGGCAATCCCAAGGCGGATCGACGTTCTCTCGATTGGAAGGGTGCTGGTTTGGCAACGGCGTGGTTTACTTTGATGCGACCAGTGGTGGGGCCGCCAAAGCCGGGCAGATCTGGCAGTTCGATCCTGAGAAGCAAACCTTGAAGTTGTTGTTTGAATCACCGAGCAAGCCGACGCTCAATATGCCTGACAATCTGTGCGTCAGTCCCCAGGGTGGGTTGGTGTTGTGCGAAGACAATGACTACGGAGCGAACGAATACCCGCAGCGTGCGTTCACTCTGTCGCAAGACGGGAAGTTGAAGTTGCTGGCAGAGAACAACGTTCAGCTCCAGGGAGAAAAGAACGGCTTTCAAGGTGATTTTCGCACCAAAGAGTGGGCCGGAGCAACCTTCAGCCCCGATGGGAAATGGTTGTTCATCAACCTTCAAAGCCCGGGCATCACGTGCGCGATCACGGGGCCTTGGAAAGACGCTTTCGCCTAACGATCGGTGGTCATGCTCAACTCCGTTTTGAGGTGGAACGGTACTGGATGAAGCAACGAATCCTCTGGCCCGATTGCACCTCAGGGACTCGTTGCTTTGTCTGCCAATCGAAAGCCGAGCTGCGGCGGAATGCTAAGCAGGTACGCAGGAATGAACGGGGGCAATCTCGTGAGCCGTTTGGGCGTTGGCCCCGGTTGTGCGTGGGAACCGTGGCTAACGCCAGGCGGCTCACATACCCGATGACACCTGCGTACCTGCTTAGTGTTGTGCAATCTCTCCTATCGCATCAACCAGGTTTTCTGAGAGGCCGCTCGGGGTTTGAGAGGTGAATTTCACGCCTATTGGCACTCCAGGGGCCCCTGGACGGTGTATTCTCCAGTCTCTGTTTGGTTTTTGCATTTGGCAGTGTGGAGGCAGAATAGATTGGTTCTTAGGGCACGCGTGGCGGTGTGGTCCTGGAGAACCCTCGGGTGATCGGCAGTGGACATCGGCACAGAACCGATGTGCCGGCACGTTGCAATCGGCGAGAGAAGCACAGAGCGAGTGGCGATGAGACGAAAGACACGGAACAGTGGCAGCACGGAAGGCGAGATCAATCTGATTTCGCCTTGGGGGCCCCGGACTGGTTTCACGTTGGTGGAACTGTTGGTGGTCATCGCGATCATCGGGATGTTGGTGGGGTTGTTGCTGCCCGCCGTCCAGGCCGCTCGCGAGGCGGCACGGCGAACTGATTGCAGCAACCGATCCCGGCAGCTCGCCCTTGCGATTCACAACTATCATTCCGCGTACCGCAAGTTGCCGCGAGCGTGGTGGTTGGAAACGCCGCCGAAGGCATTCAACGGTGGCAACTGGATGATGGCGATTTTGCCCCAGTTGGAGCAGCAAGGTTTGGACGACCGGATCGATCGCAGCATTTTGCCGGTCGATCAACTCAGTCCCAGCAACGTGGCTGCTCTGCAGACTCCGATGTCGATTTTTGTGTGCCCTTCGACGCCCGGCGGCATTGAATCTCGACGTTACCTGTTCGATTCAAGTCCGGCCGGGCTGCCCTTCACGGCAACCAATTTGGCGGCCGCGGATTTCACTCCGACCACCGGTGTGCGTGGCACGTACGCGAACTTTGCTTACGGCGCGAGCTTGAGTGGTGGCCGCGAAGGGGCGCTGCAGGTTGTGAGTCCGATTTTCGGTGGGGACCAGGACGGTCGATTTGCCGACATCTTGGATGGCTTGTCCCACACGACCTTGTTCGGAGAACGCACCGGCGGCAATGTGGTTTACAGTGCTGGTCGCGAAGATCCAGTTGCCACTGCCGCTTTGATCGGGGTGGAAGGTGGCGGTTGGGGGGATCTGCTGAACGGTGAGCACTGGTTGCAAGGTTCCTTGCGAAGTGGCCTGAGTTGGCCGCCGGTTGGCGGACCCTGTGCGATCAATTGCACGAATGCCCGCGGGTTTGGTTTTCATAGTTTTCATGTGGGAGGTTGCCACTTTGCATTCGCCGATGGCTCGATTCGTTTCATCAACACCAGCATCGAACCGCGGGTGTTTTCCTCGCACGTCACGCGGCGTGGACGGGAAGCGATCGCGGACGATGGGATCTAGTCTGTTGGGAAAACGAAGGATGGCGATGGAGAGAGCGGGTCACCGATGGGGTTTGTTTCTGCTGCTCGGGTTGCTGGGCGGATGTGGTGGCAACCAGCCCGATGACGGGATGGTCCCGGTCAGCGGTGTGCTGGAAGTGGACGGCCAACCCGCCGTGGGAGTCGTGGTTGAATTGCATCCGCCATCGAAGGCACCGGCACTCGCCAGGGGCATCACATCAGAAGGTGGTCGCTTTGAAATCAGCACGCTGACACAGGGCGATGGTGTGAAGCCGGGGGCGTATGATGTGACGTTCGTTTGGAGTGAATTCAACATTGTCACCCGTTCGCAAGAAGGCGATCGGTTGAACGGGCTGTACGCGAAGCCGGACCAGTCACCGATTCACTGGACGGTTCCCGACAAGGATTCTTGGGACGCTGGCACCATTCAGTTGGCCAGTAAAAAATAGCTTTTCCTTGAGCAGACACTCCGTGGCTTGGTCACTGGGACGCTTGGTCACTGGGACGCTGCGATCACGATCAGGAATAGCAGCGCGACCACGACGGCGGCGCCAATCGTGAGTGCAATTTTGGCGGTGGAGTAGGGGGCGGTTCCCGTCAGGTGCTTGGCATTTTGTCCGCTGATCACGACTCGGTAGAGCTGGTCGTGATAGCGATAAGCCAGCACGTAGGCGGGCAACGACAATCGTCGTGTGGTGAGCCCTTTGACAACGGTCTCCACGTGAACATTGCGAAATCGCGAGCCGGGGATCTGCGTGTTCTCGACATGCTGTTGGGCCATCAGTCGCAAGGCGTCGCGAACTTGCCGGCGGGCTTGCGACCGTTGGACGTCAAATTGTTCTCGGGTGACGCCGTCCTCCAGGTTGGGGGTTGCTCGAGCGGTTCTCAGGTCCAGTCCTTGGCTGACCGCGACCGCTTCGGATTGTGAGAGACCGCGCGACGCGGACACGAGGATGTTTTGAAACACCACGTCTGTTTGTCCCGAATGGGGTGCCCAGCTTGATCGTCGCGAATTGGCGTTGGAGTCAGCGGCCCAGCTGATTTTGCACTCCGTGTCGAAGACCCAGGCGACCCAGTACAGCGGATGCAAGTCATCGATGTGCGAAGCAGAAATCAAGTCGCTTGGTCGGAACCAACCCAGTGAGCCAAGCCATTGTCGGAGTGCCCGCTGGGCGTCATCGGGAGTCAGAATGAATGGCAGGTAGGCTTCGGTTTGTTCCATCGGATCGACGATGGTTTCAATCTCGACGATCCCATCGCAGAACGAACATCGCAATGCTTGATGGTCCGGATCAAAGGCGACCGCCGCCCCGCATCCTTTGCATCGCAAAATTTTGGCGACCGTTTGCTGCCTCGCCGATTCATTGGGAGGTGACGATTGGCCACAGATTGAGCACCGCAGGTCACCATGTTCGAGTGGTGTGTTGCAGCGAGAGCAGAGGGAAATGATTTCGGGCATCGTCAACTCACTGCATGGCGAAAAGAAGCACGATGAACGCGATGAACAACAGCACCGCACCGATCACCAACGCAACTTTGGTGGTCGAGGTGGGGACATTGCCAGCCACACGACCGGTTTGTCCGTTGACCAAGATTTGGACCGGAGGTTGCTCCTCGTCGTAGCGAACTGCAAAGCACCAGATCGGCAGCAACGTCAAGTCGATCACTTCACGGGAGAGCTGAGTGCGATGTTCCAGGTTGCGATGGGAGTCACCTGGTAGGAAGTGTTTGAGTTGTGCACCGACTTTGGCAATCGTTTCGCCGTGCGCCAATTGAAAGCAGGTGGCTTGGTCTTTGGAGGGAAGTTCCGCCAGCCACCCTGTGATGATGGATGGCGAGTATCGTCGAAGGGCTCGCAAGTCGAACGGTTCGATGGCCTCGAGCGAATCATTGTTGGTGCCTTGGGAGGCGGTGACAATCACATCCAAGACGTAGCACGAGTGGTGCCCTGCGAGGCTTCGCCATTCCGTTTTGGTGACGGTTCGAGTCCTGGTGACTCGATTTCCTTTCGAGTCAGTGGTCGTGTAGGTTTCCGTTTCGGTGTAGTTCTCGCCGATGCTGGCCGAGTACTGGGTGTCCGCAACGGCGCCGTACAGGTAGGCGGGCAAATAAACGCCCCGGGTGCAGTCCGGTGCGGCACGTTTGAAGTCGGACCGAGCGAACCAATGAGCTCGGTTCAGCCATTGTTTGACCAATTCGGTCGCTCGTTCTTGATCGACAACGAAGCCGATGGCGAAGGTCGGGATAGGGCGATTCGCCGACGGAGGCCGTTGGATCACGGATGGCGAGGCGCAATACGGACAAATCGTCGCCAGCATGCCGGACAGACCCGTCAACGCCGCACCACACGACTGGCAGGCAATCTCTAGCTGTTCGGGCTCGGTCGTCACTTCCGCAGCGGGCATTCTGGGTGGGCTCGGTTTTCTTTCCAAGAGGCGTGGAATGGGCGATCAACTTCGGGCGGGCATTGGTTCAGGCCCCTTTTTCGGGGGCAGGGGGCGCCGGGTGGTTGGTTTCAACAGGAGGATTTCTTCAAGTGTGCCTCGTATTCTTTCGAAGTGGCGCACATTCGGTGGTGGATCGTCGACAATCGCAGTGAGAGAATACACTCAAAACCGGATGGGAATGAGGGCTTCGATCGCCTTTGCCTTCGGCTCGATCCAGCAGCGCGATTGACCAAACAGAGAGGATGGATTTCAATTTCAATCTGACAAAGGTGTCAATCGGTGTGAGTTCCACTGGATGGGGAGCGGCGGGATTTCATAGCTTCTGGGGAACAGGCGGCACGCCCATTCGTTCTTGCGAACCGGTTCCGCATCAAGTGGTGACATTGTGCATCGTGGCCCGTCATCGTGACGCGAGCCCATTTCCAAACGTTCTTTCACTCGAGGATGGAAGCACGAGTGAACTCAACGGCGACGACCGAGAATCAACGCAGTCTCACTCGCAGCCTCGTCAATCCGTTGGCGGTGGCGGTGGTCATCATCGTGTTGATCATCAGTGGTGTCATTGCGTTTCACAACATTCGCGAACTTCAGGAAACACGGCTCAAAGTCGGTTTGACGTTGAAGGTGCTGGCATCGTTGGCAGAGATCGAAGGCGCTGTGATGGACGCCGAACGCGGCCAGCGGGACTACTTGATCACCGGCGATTCCCGGCATTTGGACCCGTTCAGTGAAGCCGTCAAACGCACCCAGCAGGGGCTGCGCCAATTTGAAGAGCTGACCGAAGATCACGCGGTTCAGCGAGCCAAGTTTGATGAACTGCGGCCGTTGGTCGAAGAACGCATTCGGCATCTCAACGCGGTTTTGAAGGTCCGAGCAGAAGAAGGCCCGGAGGCCGCTCGGAATGCCGTCATCGAGAATTCGCGATGGAACTTGATGGGGGACATCGAGAAGCTGGCAATCTCGATGCGAAAAATCGAAGAGGATCTGCTGGTCGTTCGCGAAGCGATGGCGACGCGAGCTTATCGCAGTGGGATCGTGACATCGGTGTCCTCCACGCTGATCGGTTTGATCTTGGTTGGCAGCGTGCTGTATTTGTTGGAACGCAACCGCCGCAAAGCGGAGCGGGATGCGCTGATGTTGAACGCGACTCGAGAGCGAGTGCAGTTGGCACTCGACGCTGCAGAAATGGGGGCCTGGAACATCGATCCCACGACCCACACGCTGCGAACAGATGAACGGTACCGCCGAATTCATGGGGTCGAGCACAAGGAGATGACGCTCGAAGATTCGTTAAAACGAATTCATCCAGATGACCGGGCGAGGGTTCGGCAAGCGGTGCGAGCTTCGATGTCACCCTTGGACCCTTCGCCGTATTCGGTGGAGTACCGCGTGGTGCACAAAGACGGGTCGATTCGGTGGGTGTCGGGGAAGGGAATCGCTCGAGGCACCAAACGCCGTGGCAAACCTGTTCTGACCAGTTTCGATGGCACGGTGGCGGACGTGACGGAACGCAAACGCCAAGAGGAACGCCTGCAACGCAGCGAGCAAATTGCGCTGGCGGCCAATCAATCCAAGAGCGAATTTCTGGCGAACATGAGTCACGAGATTCGGACCCCGATGGCTGCGATTCTGGGGTACGCGGATGTGTTGCTGGGCCACTTGGAAGACCCTGACAATCGGAACTGTGTGATGATCATGAAACGCAACGGGGAGCACCTGTTGTCGTTGATCAATGACATTCTGGATTTGTCACGCATCGAGGCTGGCAAGCTCAGCGTGGATGCCGAGCAGGTTCCTCTGCCACGTTTGGTGGGTGACATCCAGTCTCTGATGCAGGTCCGTGCGGACGAGAAAAACGTTGACTTCCAAGTCGAGTTCGAGGGCCGCGTGCCGCAGTCCATCGATACGGACCCGACTCGATTGCGGCAAGTGTTGATCAACTTGATTGGCAATGCCATCAAGTTCACAGATGAAGGCAGCGTGCGTTTGAAAGTTCGCTTCGTGAAAGGTGCGGATCCGCCGGTGATTGAATTTTCAATTGTCGACACGGGCATTGGCATCAGCAAGGAGCAGCAGAACCGGTTGTTCAAACCGTTTTCGCAGGGCGACGCCTCGGTGACGCGAAAGTATGGCGGCAGTGGATTGGGGCTGGCCATCAGCCAGCGATTGATCGAGATGATGGAGGGGGAAATGTCACTGGACAGCGAACTGGGCGAAGGTTCGACGTTCTATGTGCGATTGCCGGTTCATTCCCTGGAAGGCATCGAGTTGGTCAAGCCGGATTTGGTCAAGCAGCCTCCTCGTCCAGAGGAGGTGTTCGCCGAAACACCGATCTTGAAGTGCCGGGTGTTGGTGGTCGACGATCGACGGGACGTCCGTCACATCAGCCAACACTTTCTGGAAAAGGCGGGTGCGAAGGTCGCCACCGCGGAAGACGGTCAACTAGGTTTCGACGCTGCCATTCAGGCTCGTGATGCCGGCGATCCGTTCGATTTGATCGTGATGGACATGCAGATGCCCAAGGTGGATGGGCTGCAGGCGACGGCGCTGTTGCGGTCCGCTGGCATTGATTGGCCAATCATTGCTTTGACCGCGGATGCAATGAAAGGCGACCGCGATCGGTGCCTCAATGGTGGTTGCGACGACTACCTGTCCAAGCCCATCGACCATGTCCAATTGGTCAACATGGTGGCCAGCTACACGCATGACATGGATGTCAACGAATTGGTGGAGCGTCGCCATCTGCGAGCGAATCAATTGCAAGAAAAGATCGAACGCGAAGGCAGGTTGCGACGTTGAACAAGTGAGCCGGAATGGCTCTCTCTGGCCGTTTTTAGCTTATAAAAACGAGTTGACCAGGACGGCCAAGGCAGCACCGGTGAGCGGACCCAGCACGGGAACCCAGGCGTACTGCCAATCGCTGCCTTGTTTTCCATTGATGGGTAGCAAGGCGTGGATCAATCGCGGGCCAAGGTCCCTGGCTGGATTGATCGCGTAACCGGTTGGTCCTCCCAGTGACAGTCCAATGCCAAACACGAGCAAGCCAACGGGCAACAACCCAATCGATCCGAGGCCTAGCATGGGAGCGTTCTCAGCCGGTTCTGCCCCGGCACTGAAGCCCGGGTCCACCAACAAGAAAATGGGCAGGATCAGAGCGAACGTTCCAATCATTTCGCAGACAAACGCTTGGGGGAGATTGCGAATGTTCGGAGCCGTGCTGAAGCAGGCCAGCATCCCATCCGGATCGTCGGACGCCTGGCGAAAATGTTCGCGGTAGAACACATAAACCAGCAACGCGCCAGCCATCCCACCCAGCATTTGGGCGCCGATGTACCCGCCGCTGTCGACCAGACTGAACCCTTCGTCCGCCAAGTACATTGCGAGTGTGACCGCGGGATTCAGATGAGCCCCACTGAATTCATTGGCACAGAATGCTCCGATGAAAACAGCGATCCCCCAGCCTGCAGCGATCACGATCCAGCCCCCATCATTCCCTTTCGTTTGGGGGAGAACGACGTTCGCAACCACGCCATTTCCAAACAAGACGAGGAACATCGTCCCGATAAACTCTGCCACATACGGATGCATGGATCCACCTTTCTACGATTTGATAATGTCGGGCGAGATGCTGGGATTCGGCGAATGAGTTTCAGCCGAGTGTTTGGCCGCCGTCGACAGGCAGCAATTGGCCGGTCGTCATGCTGGTTCCCGTTGCAAAGAACAGGACTGCGTCGGCGATGTCTTCTGGCTGAGAAGCTTTGGGCAACGGGTAGTCCGCGACCATTGCCTCCAGGTCCCAGTCGGGATTGCCTTGCCGAATCCAGCGGCTATCGATCGGACCGGGACAAACGGCGTTGACGCGAATTTCGGGGGCGAGGGCTCGTGCCAGAGATTTGGTCAGCGTGTTCAGGCCACCCTTGCTGGCACAGTAAGCGATCGAGGACCCTGAACCGGTGATTCCTGCGACCGAGCTGACGTTGACGACGGAGCCACCCTCGCCTTCGCGAAGCAGATCTGCGGCGGCACGCGTGACAAAGAATGGCCCTTTCAAATTCACGCCGAGAATGCGGTCCCACATCGGTTCCGTGAGCGTTTCCAATTGGGCGTGTTC
This sequence comes from Rhodopirellula islandica, assembly GCF_001027925.1. Taxonomy (NCBI): domain Bacteria; kingdom Pseudomonadati; phylum Planctomycetota; class Planctomycetia; order Pirellulales; family Pirellulaceae; genus Rhodopirellula; species Rhodopirellula islandica. Next base: position 61,597 of record NZ_LECT01000036.1, read on the forward strand.
AATGAACTCGGTTGTGGCCGCGTTGTTGATCAAGCAATCCAGGCGACCGAACGTTTCGCGAATTTGATCGATCATCTCGCGAACGTCTTGGTCGACCGAAACGTCGCAGCGAACCAACATGGATTTCACGCCCAGGGCTTCCACGTCGGCAGCGGTTTGCTTGGCTTCGGTTTCACTGCGAGAGTAATTGATCACGACGTCGTGCCCTTGTCGGGCCAGTCCGATCGCACAGGCTCGACCCACACCAGTGGCGGCGCCGGTGACCAGAGCGACGGGGCGTGATTGGGAAGGCATCGAGGACTCGGTGGGAACGGAAGAAAGCGAACTGGATCAAGCGACTTGCTGAACTCACAGTGTTGGGAGCGAGGCCTTGGGCGGCGCCGAAGCGGCTTTCGCAGCCAGATTTCGGACCAAGGATCGAGCGACTTGATCAAACGGGGCGCGGGCACGGTGGTCGGTGGCGATGACCTCCGCCAATTTGCCTGCGTCGCCCGCTTCGCGAAGCGTGATGTCGATTGGCAACCCGCCCAAGTAGGGAACACTGAGTTGTTCGGCTTTGTCGCGTGCCCCGCCACGACCGAAGATGTCGTAGGTCTTGCCGCAATCCGGGCAAGTGAAGCCGCTCATGTTTTCAACCATGCCCGCGATCGGAATGTTGACCTTGCGGAACATGCTGATGGCTTTGACGGCATCCAGCAAAGCGACTTCTTGTGGCGTGCAAACCACAACCGCTCCGGTGATCGGAATCGCTTGGGAGAGCGTCAAGGCGATGTCGCCGGTGCCCGGTGGCATGTCGATGACCAGGTAATCCAGTTCGCCCCAGGATGTGTCTCGAAGGAATTGTTGGATCGAACCGTGCAGCATCGGGCCACGCCAGATCACGGCTTGATCGGGTTCCAGCAAGAATCCCATCGACATCACCGGCATGGCGCCAACTGTTTCAGGTGGGACTCCTGATTCGCCGTTGGGACCGAGGCGAATCGGTTCGATCTTTTTGTCCTCGGAGATCGCCGGTCGTCCTGACAATCCCAGCAGGTGTGGGACGCTGGGGCCGTACACGTCGGCGTCCATCAGGCCAACGGTTGCCCCCAAGCGACGAAGCGTCAGTGCAAGTGAGGTTGCCACGGTGCTCTTGCCGACGCCGCCCTTGCCGCTGCCGACCAGGATCACGCTTTTGGCTTTCAAGCCAACCTGGCCCAAACGAGCCGGCGGGCGAGCATGCACAGGTGTTTGCACCTCGATGGTTTTGCCCGGTGCGACGGTCAGGGCCAGATCGCGAATCGTGTCCGCGATTTCGTCGGCGATCGGTTGGCAGTGGGACGTGATCCCGACGGACAGCTTGATCGTGTCGCCGTCCAGCGTGATTTCACCCAATTGCCCGGTGCTTTGGATCGGCCGGCCGGTTTCTGGATCCGGGTGTTGGCCGATTCGTTCGCGAAGGGAGGCGATCAGGGCGTCGGGTTCGACGGGAGTCGTCATTTCAAAAACCAGGGGCGATCAAGATCAAAGAAAGCGGTGTCACGAGTTGGCATCCAGCAATTCGCCGATGTCCAGCAGGTGAACTTGGCGTCCGCCTTCGTTCTGGTCAACCGCGTGCGGGCTGTCGATGGCAACGGTTCGGCCATCGGGGCTGCATCTTGGGTGTGTATCACAACGCCATTCGCCGGTGTAGCGTTTGGGCGACGGGAAATGGCCCAGGTCAAACCGGCGGTTGCTGGGGACGTGGTACAGATAGACCGTTTGGCGTCGGGAACGATCGGGATAGGTGTCGTTGAGAATCCAGTCCCCGTGGTCGCCCGCCAAGTAGGTGTTGTGCCCATTGCTGGGCATTTTGTCAGCCCCCACCGGGCGAACGACGTCGGTCTGGTCGTCAAAAACATAGAAGCCGTTGGGTTGGCCGGCGGGACGAGTCCACATCGTCACAGCGTCATCGCCTTTCCAGATGAAGTGCGAGGTGTATCCGGAAGGGTCCAGCACATGCAGGTCGGATCCGTCCATGTTGGCGGTCAGCATGCGCGTCACGAAACCGCCTTTGTACTGCAGTGTCGCCGGATCGAACTCGGGACGATATCGATGCAGCACGATGAAACGTGTGCCGGAGGGATTGATCAGAAGGTGGTTGAAGTAGTGCCAAGCGTCGGCGTGTTTGTCGCCGTCCGGCCACGGCAATTGAGCGACTTGGGCCAGCGACAGGATCAGTTCGCTGCGACCGGTTTGCAAATCGACCCGCCACACGCCGGATTCCTCGGGGGCACGCTGGTCGACATGTGGATCAGCCAGGCCGGAGTAACCGTATCCCGGACGGAGGTTGTTGATCCGCCGGAAATCGGCGGACAAACCGGTCCGGCCGTCTTGGCTGATCGTGTAAATCGGGCGATCGATGGTTCGGGTTTTTCCTGAATCCAAGTCATGGAGACGGCACACGAAGCGGTCGCCATCTTGGTCGTTCCAAAGCACTCGCTTGCCGTCTTGGCCGACGAACTGCAGCATGCATCCTTGTTGCCATCCCCAAGCTTGGCTGGTGCCCAGCGGGGTCCATTGGTCGTCGTTGGCCGTGTCAACGTAGCCCACACCAATGCGATCCTCGGCGTTGGGGCTGCGGCCTTCGAAGTCGATTTCATTGGACAACACAAAGCGGCCCGTGGGATCGAACTCTTGTTTGTCGTAGTACCCGAACCAGTGGAACTTGGGCCCGTGGGTGATCGTGCGGGTGGGCACGAGCGTTTCCAGGGGCCCTGTTTCGCTCGCCGATTCTTTTGCGAACGCAAAGGGGGACGAGTTCGCCAAGAGAGCAGAACCCGCGGCCAGGTTGGTGGCCAGAAACTGACGGCGGTGCAGGGGGGACGATGGGCGCATCGAGGAGACTCCAGGGGAAAGGAGGGAGGGGAGCTGGGGCGGGAATCGGAGGGCAGGAGGTGGGTGGGCCTAGGGAACGGCCCAGCAGTTTAATGCATTGGCTGTGCCCATCGGGGGAGGGAGGGCAACAGGACACGCCGAATCGATCGCCGGCGGCACAGAGGCAGGGCGGGGTGCGTTCCGAAAAACGTGCGGTCGAGCAGGGGGACCGGGAGAAACGCGGCGATCGAGAATTGCCGCCGAGGCGTCCGCTAACGCTGTTCGCGATAGGTGGTGAAGCTGAGAAAAGCCAGCAATCCAGCGAAAATGACGAACCCGAAGTTCATCAACATGCTGGCCGACCCGAGGGGAGCCATGTCGCTCATTCCAGCCAGCCCCAGAAGCAAATCGGCTCCGAACAGCACCAGCAGCAGGATGGACGCCACAAGGCTGATTAGACAAAGAGCCTTGGGCATGGACGGGAACCTCAATCGATGTCGGAGAATCAGGGTGCAGTTCGGTCGGGACGGGGCCCGGTTCAGGCGAGCGAGACAGCTCGCGAGGCAAGGATAACAAACTCGCCTTCTAGGTTTGGCCGTCAGTATAGTTCGATGAAAAGAAAATACCCAAGTTCACGCGATTTCGCCATTTCCTCATCGCAGTTCGGTCGGGTTGGACCGCTCGCAGCAGTTGTCGGGACCCAATCCGCCTATCGTTTCAAGCGGATCGATGCGACGATAAAGGCATCTGCCACGGGAATTTGTTGTGGCGAGCGCGGTGCGAATTACGCACGCATTTGATGGATAGACCCTCTTTCGACAGGCAACCATGCGTCGGACGCTGTTATTGTTCCCACATGAATTCGCGGGCTGGCCCCTTTTTGGGGTGGGTTGGGCGTTGTTTTTTTTGGTGATCGCCGTGTTGGCCTTTGTGGGCTGGGAATCTCGTCGCGGTGGCGTGGGGGCAGTCGCCGCCATTCGCCAAATCGCTGGCTTTGCCCTGATGGCGGCGGTGATCTTGGTTTTCGTGGTTCCGCGAACGGAGCTGGTCAACTCGCTGGGCGAACCGGTCGGGGTGGCGGTCCGCGGGTACGGGATGTTCCTGATGCTGGCGGCGATCGCGTCGGTGGGCTTGGCTGCCTGGCGGGCGGAGCGTGCCGGATTGGGGGCAGATTCGATTTTGCAGCTGGCCCCCTGGACCTTCATCGGTGGCTTGCTCGGAGCCCGGATTTTCTATGTCACGCAGTACTTCGAAGATTTTCTGCGGCCGACCTGGACGGAAACGCTGCTGTCGATGGCGGCGCTGAATCAGGGCGGTTTGGTCGTCTATGGCGGCTTCATCGGTGGGTTCATCGCTTCGTTGATCGCGTTGAAACGGCACGGGACACCGATCTGGCGAATCGGCGATGTGATCATCCCCTGCATCTTTGTGGGGTTGTTGTTTGGCCGCTTGGGGTGCCTGATGAACGGGTGCTGCTACGGGGGCGCGTGTGAATCCGGGCCATTGGCGGTTCGGTTCCCGGCTGGATCCCAGGTTCACGCGGAGCAACTGTTGTCGGGCGAGTTGTTGGGAATCCAAGGGCGACCGATCTCATCCGAAGATGAAGTCCCGCCCGGTCAGTCGCGATTGATCGTGGATGCGGTGCGTCCCGATTCTTTGGCCAGCCAAGCAGGAATTGAAGCCGGGCAAACGTTGAGGATTGCTTTGGACAGTTCTTACCGAGACCAGGTGCCGCTGGACCGGCCGGTGGAAGAAGCCCTGCCCGGGGTGTTTGTGCTGGAAAGTGACGAAGTTTTGGCGAGATTTTCGCCGCAGGATCTGCCGGCGATTGCGGAGCCCGTTTGGGGCACGCAAATTATCAGTTCTGTTTTTGCAGCCATCATGTTCGTCGTATTGCTGATCGTGGAACGAATCCTGCACCGAGCACCCAAGCGAACCAGTGACGCCGCGACTGAGCGAGCAATCTCAGGAGGGAGTCGGCCGGGAGTGCTGATGCTGATTGGTTTCATCGCCTATGGCGTGTTGCGAATCGTGTTGGAATGGATTCGCGTCGATGAGAAAGGTCAGTTTGGAACCTCGTTGTCGATCTCTCAGTGGGTCAGTTTGATGGTCATTGCGGCCAGTTTGATCGCTCTGTTCATTCGCTGGCGAGGTGTGGCTGGAAACGAGAATGGACCCATGGAAAACGAGAACGATTCATGAAGATCGCCTGTTTCAGCACCAAGCCTTACGACGAGAAATTTTTGTCGGCGGCGGCGGAAAACTTCAGTCATGAAATGGTGTTCTTGGAACACCGCTTGGACGCTTCCACCGTGGTCTTGGTGGATGGCTGTGACGCCGTTTGCGCATTCGTCAACGACACACTCGATGCGTCCGTTCTGGAGAAGCTCAGCGAGTTTGGGATTGGCTTGCTGGCGATGCGGTGTGCTGGCATCAACAACGTGGATTTGGATGCTGCGGCGAAATTCGGAGTCCGAGTCGTGCGGGTCCCTCGCTACTCGCCGTACGCGGTTGCGGAGCACACGGTGGGGCTGATTTTGACTTTGAATCGCAAGATTCACAAAGCTTACAACCGAGTGCGTGAGAACAACTTTTCCATTGACGGGTTCTTGGGGTTCGATCTGCACGGACGAACGTTCGGTGTGATTGGAACCGGTGCAATCGGTCGCGTTTTGGCGCGGATCATGAACGGGTTTGGGTGCCGGGTGTTGTTGTACGATCCCTACCCGAACGAAGAAGCCAAGCAGCTCGGCGAGTATGTTGCCTTGGAGCGTCTGCTGGCGGAGTCCGACTTGGTTTCGTTGCAGTGCCCGCTGACGCCGGAAACACACCATTTGATCAATGCGGATCGACTCAGCAAAATGAAACGTGGCGCGATGTTGGTCAACACATCACGTGGCGGTTTGGTGGACACCTCGGCGGCCATCGAAGGACTGAAATCCGGGCAATTGGGCGGGTTTGCATTGGATGTGTACGAAGAAGAATCCGGTGTGTTTTTCGAAGACCTTTCTCAGGAAGTCATGCAGGACGATGTGCTGTCACGATTGATGACGTTTCCCAATGTCTTGATCACTTCCCACCAGGCGTTCTTCACCCGGGAAGCTTTGGAAACGATCGCTCAAACCACACTTCAGAGCATCGATGCATTCAGTCGGGGTGAAGAATTGGTCAATGAGGTGGTTGCCACACCATCATGACTTCCGCACGTGTTCGCAGTGATGAATGGATGGACGATCCGGGGTTAGATCCTGAGCGTCATCGACAAGCTCTGGCTGGATTGGCTCGGTTGAACCGAATCAGTTTGGTTTCAAGGGTCTTTTATCCTCGGTTGGTCCGCTTGGCGGCCCAGCAGCCGCGGCGGCCTCTGCGGGTCTTGGATGTTGCCAGTGGCAGCGCTGATTTGCCGATCGATTGGCTGAGGCGAGCCAAACGTCAAGGCATTCGGATGGAAGTCACGTCGCTGGATCGCAGCGAGTACGCGATGGACGTGGCGTTGGAATCGGCCAAGGCTGCCGGCGTGACGTTGGGAACGGTCGTGCGAGATTGTTTGACCGATGGATTGCCGTCGGGGTTTGATGTCGTGACCAATTCGTTGTTCATGCACCATTTGGAAAACTACCAAGCGGTCCGATTGATCCAAGAGATGTGGCGTGTGAGCGAACGCTCGGTGTTGATCTGTGATTTGGATCGTTCGTCCGTCAATCTGGCCTTGGTTGCCGCCGCGTCTCGTTTGGTTTCGCGGAGTGATGTGGTTCACCACGATGCCACCGCCAGTGTTCGTGCCGCGTTCAGTCGTCCCGAGTTTTCGGCGCTGCTTCGACAAGCGATGGGGTACGACATTCCGGTCCGGATTTCTTTTCCGTGCCGTTACTTGGCAGTGATTGACCAGGCTTGCGTGGCAGAATTGGCGGGGAGATCGTCGCCGATTCTGTCGGGTGCCATTCCGTGACCGGGGACGACGAAACTCGGGACTTGGGAAAGGTCGCGATCATTGGCGCGGGCGTGGCGGGATCTGCCGCAGCCATTCGGTTTGCTCAGCGAGGTGCCCGGGTCACGTTGTTCGAAAAGTCGGTGTTCCCACGCGAAAAAGTTTGCGGGTGTTGCTTGGGAGCGGCGGGATTGGCGGCTTTGGATGCGATTGGCGTTGGTCAATCGGTTCGAGAACGCGGCGTTCCGACGAAGTTCTTCCAAGGTTTCTTTCAATCGTCTTCGTCGAAAGCGGCTTCCGCGGCAGAAATGAGTGCTTCACGACGGCCTGTGCCTGGTGTCTGCATCGGGTTCCGGGAAGGCGTTGCACTTTCGCGGGCGGAGTTGGACCAGCATCTGCTTCAGCTCGCCGTTCAGTCCGGCGTTGAGGTGCGTCAGCCTTGCGAGGCGACCATTGTCAGGGAGTCGCAGGAGCAGGTTTGGATCGAGACTGGTTCGGGTTCGCCGGAGACGTTTGATTTGGTGGTTGTGTCGTCGGGGCTGACGGGTCGGTTCCGGCAGCGTGATGCGGCGGATCTTCCGTGGGTTGAAACCCCCCATGGTCCGATGGGGATTTCCGCGCACATGAGCGAACGTGACGCCCAGCAAATGGGGTGGCAATTGGACCTCGGCGAGATCCAAATGCATTGTGGAGCAGAGGGTTACGTGGGGATCGTGCGGCTTCCTGGTGGTGCCTTGGATTTGGCGGCCGCGATTCATCCGAGAAGGAAATTGGCTTCCGACACGGGCGGGGGGCGGCAGGCCATTCAGTCGCAGGTGCTGTCTCTGTTGTTGGCCTCGGGGCGGTTCAATTCATCGCAATCCCAGCAACTGGAGCATTGGTTCTGCGAGGTCGCTGATTGGCAAACAACCCCGCCGCTGCGGCGAAAACGGGTGAGCGGACGGGGGCGAATCGTCGCGATTGGCGATGCGGCTGGGTACGTGGAACCGCTCACCGGCGAAGGAATGACCTGGGGAATTGAGAGCGGTTTGGCGGTGGCTGATTTGTGGGCTTTGTATCGGATGCCGCAGATGACGCCTAACGGTGGAGGCGATTTTGGTGCAAACTGGGACCTTCGAGCATTGAAGTTTCAAACCCGCCGTCGGCAATTGTGTCGCTGGGTCACCAGGATGGTTCGATACCGTCCGGTTCGCTGGTTCGCATGTCACGGTCTCCGACGTGCAGATTGGTTGGCGGTTCCTTTCACTCGTAGTCTCGCAAACGGCCCGCGTTTCGACACAACGTCCCCCATCCACCGCACCGCATCGAGCTTCGCGGACACTTCTCTTCGGACTCACGTCTCTTCATGACTGCCCAGATTCTTTCCATCGCGACGGCTCATCCGACAAATCAAGCCGACCTCGCGTTTTCGACCCACTGCGCACAAAGCATGTCGTGCGAGGACGAAACCCAAGCTCTCAAGCTGGCCAAACTCTATCGCCGAACCGGAGTCGACACACGCGGCAGTGTGCTGGTCGAAAAAGGTGATGCGGGCGAGCTGACCCAGTCGTTCTACCCGCCTTTGGCAGACGGTGCTGATCGTGGGCCCACCATGGCCACTCGCAACGAACGGTATGCGGCCGAAGCGCCCGTGCTCGCATGCCGAGCGGGACAAGCTGCTCTGGATGGCAGCGGCATCTCGCCGGACGACGTCACGCACGTGGTCACCGTCACTTGCACAGGGTTCACCGCGCCGGGAATCGATGTGCAGCTGATTGACCAGCTCGGCTTGCCAATCACAACCCAGCGAATCCAAGTTGGGTTCATGGGTTGCCATGGGTTGGTCAACGCTCTTCGTACCGCACGAGGGTTGGTCGCGGCCGACGCCGATGCGGTGGTCTTGATCGTTTGCATCGAGCTTTGCAGCCTGCACTATCAGTATGGTTACGACGCTCAGCGGATTGTGTCCGGGTCGTTGTTCGCCGATGGTTCCGCTGGGTTGATTGTTGCCGGGGACGATTGTCCTGAATCAAGCAGTGTCGATTCCCCGCTGGGCGAAATCGTCTCGGTGGGATCCTGCCTGATTCGCGACAGTCACGATGCCATGACGTGGCGGATTGGTGACAACGGATTCATCATGACACTCGAATCCAGTGTGCCCGGATTCATTGAAAAGAACCTGCGAGATTTCATCGTGCCTTGGCTGGCGAAATCGGGATTGGATTTGGATTCGATCGGCGGTTGGGCGGTGCATCCCGGCGGCGTGCGGATTTTGCAGTCGGTCGAAACCGCGTTGGAGTTGCCAGCGGACGCGCTGGACATTTCTCGGGAAGTGTTGCGGGAGCACGGCAACATGTCGTCAGCAACGCTCGGGTTTGTTCTGCAGAAGTTCCAGCAACGAAACGTGCCTGGTCCGTGGTTGATGCTGGGCTTTGGTCCCGGCCTTGAAATCGAAGTCGCCGTCATTCGCTGAGCGATTGCGACTGCTTCTCGGGGGAGCGTCACTTTTGGCCCGGAGGTCTTCTGACAGGGCCGGGCCGAGGGTATTCTGTTGGCATGAATATCACCAAATGCATTGATTCAGCCGGCCAAATTCGCGTTGCTTTGGTCGAAGACGGCAACCTGATCCCGCTTCAAACGACGGCGGAGCTTCCCACGTTGTCTGCGATTCTGGCGGCCGAGAATCCCAAGGCCGCGGCGGCGTCCTTGGCCCGCGATCAATCCATCGCGATCGATGATTCAACGCAGTGGTTGCCACCCATCGATCAGCAAGAAGTTTGGGCCGCCGGGGTGACTTACAAACGCAGTCAAACGGCACGGATGGAAGAGTCCGAAGCCGCCGCGTCGTGCTACGACCGGGTGTACAACGCGGATCGTCCAGAGATCTTTTTCAAGGCCACACCATCCCGCGTCAGCGGCCACCAACAACCGCTTCGCATTCGAACCGATGCCAAGTGGAATGTGCCGGAACCGGAGATCACATTGGTGCTCAGTCCCGCGTTGAAGATCGTTGGATTGACGGTCGGCAACGACATGAGCTCGCGGGACATCGAAGGGGAGAACCCGTTGTACCTGCCACAGGCGAAATGCTACGACCAATGCGCGGGGCTGGGTCCGTGGATCACGTTGATGGATGAGCTGCCCTCGGCCGATGCCATCACCGTGGACCTGAAGATCGTGCGCGATGGAGCCATCGTTTTTGATCAAGCGACGTCGGCGGCTGAGATGGCTCGCAAGTTTGACGATTTGGTTCAGTGGCTGGGACGTGACAACACGATGGCCGACGGAGCGTTCTTGATGACCGGAACCGGAATTGTTCCCACCAGTGATTTCACGCTGCTTCCCGATGACGTTGTGAACATCACGATCGGTGGTGTGGGCACGTTGTCCAATCGGATTGTTCAAGGTGCAGGATCCTGAGCCAAAGTCAACGCCAACAGCAGTGTTTGTGTCGCTTCAGCCAACGGTGACGCCTGCCGAGCGACTGCCGTTGGCCTGTTGGCTCAACGTGCTGTCGTTCGATGCGGTCTTGGTCGCGCTGCTCTGGCAGTTTGTTTTTATCCTGGCATTCTGTGGGCGAACGCCACTCTGGTACGAATCGTTTGTCTTGGCCTCGGTCGTGTGGCTGATCTACGTCGCCGACCGGTTGCTGGATGGGTCGCGATTGGATCTGTCGCGACCCCATCTGGTCCGCCACCGGATGCATCACCAACACGCGAGGGTTTGGATGCTGACTTGGGTGGCCGTTTTGTTGGCGGCCAGTGGGGTGGTCGTGGCCTGGATGGATACGGTCGTGATTCGGATGGGGCTGTTGGTTGCGACATCCGTGTTGGTGTATGGGGCTGGCGTGCATTTCTGGCCAGGACGCTCCACGGTCCGGCACGTTTTCGCGAAGGAAGTTCAGGTCGGTGTGATCTTTGCCGCCGGCGTCAGCTTGATCGCTTGGTTGGAGGCCCCCAGTGTTTCGTTGGGGGTGGCGTGTGCCGCGTCGGCACTGCTGTTCACTGCAAATTGCTGGGCGGTCGCGAAGCGAGAATCGGTGGCGGATCAAAATTACGATGCAGATCGCTCCAGAAGCTCACGGTGTGAGCTGGTGGCAACGTGGGGCGTGGCGGCGGTGGCGGGAGTCAGCGGGATCGTCGGTGGGTTGCCTTTGCTGATGGCGGTTTGTTTGCTGGGCAGTTCCATCGCGTTGCTTGCAACAACCTGTTGCTGGCGATGGAAGGGCAGGGGCCTCAGTGAATGGAGTCGCTGGTCGTCATCGGTCGATGTCCGACGACCTTGGTTTGATCGATGGGTGCCCATGGCCGATTGGTCGCTGATCGTTTTGCCAGTGATTTGCTGGGCAATTCTTTGAGCGACTCGGTGCGAGGTTATGACCGTCTGGCTCGGTGGTATTGGTTGCTGGAGAAACCGGTCTTCCGCAATGAGCTGCAACGGGCTCGCATGGCGTTGTTGTCGGAGTTGCCGCCGGTCGCTCGCATTCTGATGCTGGGCGAGGGGGACGGCCGTTTGTTGGCGGAGGTCTTGCGAACGCAGCCTCATGCTTTCGTCACCAGCGTCGAACAAAGCCCGGAGATGTTGCGGCTTCAACGAGAGCGAGTGCTTCAGTGGGGGGCCAGTGATCGAGTTCGTTTGGTAGGTCAGGACGCGACGGATTGGAGTGCGAAGGGGCAGACGTTCGCTTGCGTCATCACGCCGTTCTTCTTGGATTGTTTTCGCGAAGCGGAATTGCGTTGCCACCTGCCCAAGTGGTTGGCGTTGGTCGAACCGGGAGGTTGGTTTTATCACGTCGACTTCGTGCTGCCTTCCTCGGGTTGGCGGCGTCTGCGAGCGAAGTTTTGGAGCGGTGTGATGCATCGCTTCTTCGCCTGGCAGACCGGGCTCACGTCGCAGTCTTTGATCGCGGTGGAACCGTTCTTGGGCGTGGACAAGTGGAGCGTGCATCGAACTCAGGTGCTCAATCACGGGTTTCTGCAGGCTCGTCTGTATCGTCGATTGCCCAAGCAGGATGGGCAGGTGTCCTCGTGGTCTGTGACAGCTGAATCTTCGGGTAGCGAAACCCGTCAAGAGTTTCGACTGTCCCGTGATCTTCGAAAGTCTTGACGACTTTCGCTACGTCTCTATTCGATCTATCCGAAAATCAAGCTGCGGTCGACCACGAGCGCGGTTTGCAATGGCACTTGTCAGTTTGGGACGCAGCCCCGACGATACGCGACCGCCCGCAGGCGGCATGGGGTTCCTTTTCGCTTTCGAAACGCTTTGTTTTTGCCGAGAATCGGCGTGCTTTTATGAATGATTCCACCCTCGATCCTCCTGGTTCCATTGTTGTGATTGGCACCACGGAGTTGGGGATAGAAGCGGCTCTGTATGGTCGTTTCCTCGGGTACGATGTGACTTTGGTGGGCGGCGCGGACGCCTGGGCTGACCGTCCAAATGCCGGCGAACCGGCTCAGCGAATCGGTCCCACCTTTCGTGGGGATTGGTTCGGGCGGCATTGGTTGGATGGGCGTGAGCTGGCGGAATGCTGGGACCTTCCGTCTCCGATGTTGCCGGATCGAAGTCTGTCGCCGTTGGCTTTCAATGCGATCGCGGCGCAGCGTGGTGATGAGATTCCCGCTGCCTTGCCGGTGACGATTGGCGAGTGGATCCAGGACGGGTTGCTCGCGGTGACCCGGTCCGATTTGCTGCGAGGTCGGGTGTGGCCCAACGTGATGGTGACAGCGGTCGAAACCGTGGACGTTGTGGTCGAGCCCGATGAAGAAGCGGACGCTGACGATGAATCGGAGGTTTCCATCCCGCCGGACTACCGGTTGCAGTATCAGAATCTTGCCGGTGCCGATGACAACGCACCCGAATCACAGCAATGCGAATGTGTGATTGTGGCTGGGTTGCCGGAGGAGGCACGCGGGTTTGCCAAGCCTGACTCTGATGAGTATTGGTTTGAACTCGCCGGTGCAGAGACCAGCGACGCGGAAGAAATGTTGCGGGAAGGCCAACGCCAAATCGCAGCGATCTATGCGCAGTTGATGGGACGTGAAGAGTTGGACTTGTATCGTCCGCTTCGCGGTTGATCGATCGCAAAATGCCGCTGTGATCGACGCGAGTCGCGTGGTGCGGCCGTTGATTTACAGAGCCGTTTCGGCGTTGGCCTGGGCTGCCCGATCTTCGGCGTTGGCGGCTTCTTGGGGACGTCTGTTTTGTTCCGACGTCAGTCCTTCTTCATCCCGGTAGGGATGCCAGATGGTAGCCGGGGGTTGCTGCGTAGCAGCGTACCCCAGGGAAACGAGCCGCAAAAAAACTCGCCATCCCGCCGTGGCCAATGGCCACGGCGGGATGGTGAGTGGCGGCGTAGGAGGCATGTCCATCGGTGGCGCTATCGCTTGCCGATGGCTACCATCTGATATCCCTACCGGGATAAAAGTAAAGACAAGGGCGATGCCCCTGGCTTCGATGAGGATGGCCGTTGGCCAACAAAACCTACTGCAACAGCGCAACTTCAAAAGTTATGCTCCGGGTGGGCTGACTTGCTCGGGGTGAGGTTCGGCGGGGGCTTTCAGGTCGATCACGGGACTGCCCCACTGGACGTCCATGGGTTCGCTGCACGAGGTGCAGTTGGTGGTCGTGCCCATCGTGGTGTCATCGATCACCTGAGGCGTGTCGCAGTGTGGGCAGGTGACTCGGATCATGCCGCTGGGTTCGGTCATGGCATCGAGTTGAGCGTCGGTGAGGTCTGGGATTTCGATGTCGGAAGGCTGAAGCGTGGTCAGCAATTCTCGCGTGATTTCCATGGAACCTGCGATTCGGTTTGCCAAGCGGCGGACGCTGCGTTCGAACGAGTTGCGAGACGTCCGGCCGTTGCCAAAGTGGCGATCGCGATTGAAGTACAGATGCGTGAAGCCACGCAGGAGTCGTCGTCGGCTCTGGGTGGGGATCACGTACTGGGCTTTGGCAGCGATCAGTTCAAAGATCCGGCACAGGGCCTCGGGGTCGTAGTCGTCGAAGTGCATGGTGGTGCCGACCCGTGAGCTGAGTCCCGGGTTGCTGCGGATCATCTTCGTCATTTCTTTGGGGTAGCCCGCCAGAATCACAACCAAGCGGTCGCGTTGGTCCTCCATCCGCTTCAGCAGGGTTTGGATGGCTTCGCGGCCGTATTGGTCTTGGCCGCTTTCATCGATCAACGTGTAGGCTTCATCGATAAACAGCACGCCATCGAGCGCTTCGTCGATTTTCGCGTTGGTCTTGGGGCCTGTTTGGCCAGCGTATTCGGCGACCAAGCCACTGCGATCGGTTTCCACCAAGTGGCCCTTTTCTAGCACGCCCAGTCCGCCGTAGATTTCCGCGATGATCCGAGCGACGGTGGTCTTGCCGGTGCCGGGATTGCCAACGAAGGCCATGTGCAGGCTGGGTTTGGTCGTGGGCAAGCCTGCTTGGGCGCGGTGGCGTTCCATCGCCAGGAAGTTCGCCAGCGTTTGAATTTGATTCTTGATGGCATCCAGTCCGATCAAGCGATCCAGTTTGGCTCGCGCGTCGGCCAAGCGTTCTTCGGCCGTTCGTGCGTCAATTTCTTCCGGTTCCTTGGGGTTGGTTCGGGGGGTGTCGGCGGAGGCAGGGGGGCCGCCACCGGTGCGTGTTGGCAGGGGTTTGTTCGCGGCGTCATGGCCGGTGCCTTCATGCAGTCGTTTGGCTTCGGAACGCAACCAGGAGATCGCTTCGCGAGCATTGTCCAGGTCGGCTTGATGATCCAGCGTCGGGGACTCAGGCATTTCCGTCGTCGCGGTGACGCTGGTGGGTGACTTGGCGACGTGCTTGGCGTTTTCCAGGCCATCGAGCAGGGACTGCAACCGTGTGCGTTCATCGCTGCTGTCGTCCCCGTCGACCATCGCGATCAAGTTCGCCATCCGGGTTGCCGCAGTGATGACTTCGCCCCAGCGGTCGCGAAGCGAGGGGATTTCGAGGAAGGGGCGGGTGACTTCGTACCAGGAAAAGCCTTCGGCAGTGGTGATCAGCCAATCGATCGCTTCGTGCAGTTTGCTGCCTTGAACGGTTTCGCCCCACACGTGTTCCAGGAGGATCCGACCAAGCTGGCGTTGTTCGAGGTTGCGAGCGCTGCTGGCGGGCACCATGGTCGCGAACACCTTCATCACGAAACCTTCGTGCAGGTCAGCCATCTGCTGGGGCAGGTTGCGGTTGCTGGCTGATGCGGCCTTGTCGGCTCCTGCCAGCCAACCGTAGCTGCCCTCAGCGATTTCACCCGATTCGACGAACAGATTCAGCGTTTGCTGAAGGGCTTCGCGATACAGCCGAATGGATTGCAGGATCGCGTCGTCGCTGGGGGAACTCATGGCTGGAATCCGAGGGTGACAAGGGCATCAAAAAGACCGTCGTAAGTATTTGGAAAACAATGGCTTGCGTCAATGTTCAGAAAGCCCCACGGCGTTGTGAAAAACGATTGAACGAGGTAAAATAGGCATTCCAACTTTGGGCCTGCGGATCATTGATCGGCACCCGCCCGCTTCCCCCGCGATAAACGAGCAAATCCCTTGGCTGAAGACGGCGAAAATCAGGAACCAGGCGACGAAAACGCGGGCGAAGTGAACGGATCCGCAGAGGACAACGGCGGCCAGGAAAGCGGGGCTGACACCACCGACACCTCCTCCGGTGGCGGGATGGTCGATCCGCCCAGCATTGGAGGTCCTCCCGGTGGTGCGGCCCCACCGCCTGGCGATGACGCCGGCCCTCCTGACCCTCACGGGGGGCATGGTGCGCTGCGGATGGTCAATCTGCCCATCCAAGACGAACTCCGCGAGAGCTACCTGACGTACGCGATGAGCGTGATCGTCAGTCGAGCCTTGCCCGATGTGCGTGACGGATTGAAACCGTCTCAGCGTCGGATCTTGGTTGCCATGAACGACTTGAATCTCGGCCCAGGCAGCAAGCGGGTCAAATGCGCTAAAATTTCCGGTGACACCTCGGGGAACTATCACCCGCACGGTGAAAGTGTGATCTACCCGACGCTCGTTCGGATGGCTCAAGAGTGGAACATGCGATGCTTGTTGATCGACAAGCAGGGGAACTTCGGGAGCGTCGCGGGGTTGCCTCCGGCTGCCATGCGATACACAGAAGCTCGCATGGGCGCCGTCGCAGCCGCGATGTTGGAAGACTTGAAACTCGACACCGTCGACTACATCCCGACCTACGATGAAGCGAGAACCGAACCAACGGTCTTGCCCAGCAAGTTCCCCAACTTGTTGATCAACGGTTCAGGTGGCATCGCGGTCGGGATGGCAACCAGCATCCCACCTCACAACCCGACTGAAGTTTGCGATGCCTTGATCAAGTTGATCGAAGAACCGGACACTTCGATCGATGAGCTGTGCGAGATCATTCCCGGCCCTGACTTCCCGACGGGCGGCATCATCTGTGGCCGCGCCGGCGTGCGTCGCGGTTACAAGACCGGACGAAGCACGATGGTCGTGCGTGCCCGTTGCCAAATCGAAGAGATGAAGGGCAACCGAAGTCGCATCGTCATCACCGAGATTCCTTACCAGCAATATCGCGACCGGATCATTGAAAAGATCGCGGCGCTCGTGAACGGAGACCGAATCAAAGGGATCTCCGGCATTCGCGATGAAAGCGATCTGAAGGAACCCGTTCGATTGGTGGTCGAGCTGAAACGTGGCGAAGATCCCGATGTGATCTTGAACCAGCTGTATCAGTTCTCGCCGCTGCAGGACACGTTCTCGCTGATCTTCTTGGCTCTCGTCGACGGCAAGCCTCGTGAGCTGACGTTGAAGGAGATGCTGGCAGAGTTCCTGCGTCACCGTGTCACGGTCATTCGTCGACGTACCCAGTTTTTGCTTGCTCGGGCCCGTCGTCGCAAACACACCGTGGAAGGTTTGTTGCTGGCACTCGCCAACATCGACGAGATCATTCAAACGATCCGCACCAGCCGCACTCAGCCCGAAGCAAAAGAACGCTTGATGGGCATCCAGTGCCCCGCATCGATGATGCAGCGGGCTCTTGGTGATGTTGGGTTCAAACAGTTCCAGTTGGAACGCGGCGAAGCCGATGCGTACACGCTGACCAGCGTCCAGACCGACGAAATTCTTCGCATGCGTTTGGGCCAATTGGTCAACTTGGAACAGGAGAAGCTCTCGGGCGAACACGCTGAGCTGCTGAAGGAAATCATCGACTACATAGAGATCCTGGCCAGCCCCACCCGGATCAATGGCATCATCAAGGATGACCTTGAGGAGATGAAGCGTCGCTTTGGCAACAAGCGTCGAACCGAGATCAGCAACGAAGAGCTGGGCAACATCGACCTGGAAGATTTGATCACGGAAGAGACGATGGTTGTTTCCATCAGTCACCGTGGTTACATCAAACGCACGCCAACCAGCGTTTACAACACGCAGCGTCGTGGCGGCAAAGGCATGAAGGGTGCCAAGAGCGACACCGAAGATCCAATTGAGCACCTGTTCGTCGCCAGCACGCACGCGTACCTGTTGTTCTTCACCACGGCAGGGAAAGTCCGTTGGCAGAAGGTCTATGACATCCCGCAGCTCGCTCGTGATGCCAAGGGCCGTGCGATCGTGAACCTGTTGCAAATGGAAGAGGGCGAGCAGATCGCGGAGTGCTTGGCCGTTCGCGATTTCAATCAGCCTGGTCACACCATCGTGATGACGACCAAGAGCGGCTTGGTGAAGAAGACTCCGCTCGAACAATACAGTCGACCAAAACGAGGCGGCATCATCGCCATCAAACTTCGCGAAGGCGATGAATTGGTGGATGCTGCGGTGGTTGGACCTGGCGATGAAGTCATTTTGGTCACGTCCGACGGCATGGCGATCCGTTTCCGTGAATCGGATTCGCGTCCGATGGGACGAAACACGTCTGGCGTGAAGGGGATCTCTTTGGTCGGCGACGACGCCGTGGTGGGAATGGTGGTGACCGATCCCGAAGCGACCCTGCTGACCGTTTGTAAGAACGGTTATGGCAAACGAACGCCGTTTGGCCCCAACGTGGCCGACATCTCCGAAGGCGACTCAGATGACAGCAGCGATTCCAGCGAAGGCAGTGACGATGAAAACGCGTCGTCCAGTGGCTCGGCTCGCTATCGCACCCAAAAACGTGGCGGCAAAGGTCTGCGCGATATCAAGACCAGCGAGCGAAACGGCAAGGTGATCGGAATCGCTCGTGTCAACGACGATGACGAGCTGTTCTTGATGACCGCCAAAGGCAAGCTGCAACGAATCAGTGCCGGCGATATCAACGTGATCGGGCGTAACACACAAGGTGTTCGCATCATGAACGTCGATGACGGCGATGAATTGATCGCGGTCGTTCGCGTGCCAGCGGAAGAGAACGAAGGCGAAGATTCCGAAGCGGAAGCCACCACTGAAGCCGATCCCTCCGCCGAAGTCGCGGCAGAAGCCGAGGGCCCGACAGAAGCGGATGCCGGTCCGGAAACGGATGCGGCTCCGGAGTGACGTTGATCAGGTCTGACCTGACAGTCACGGCGATGCGTTCGCGCAAAGCCGTCCCTAAGCACCACGTGAACAACAAGTGACTTAGCGGAAGGGCGCGAGCCCTCCGGTGCCTCACCGGGCGGCTTGCGCCACACCGCTAACATCGTCACTTGTTGTTCACGCGTTGCTAAGCAGGCATGCAGGAGTCTTTGGGGATGGGAGCCGTTTGGCGTTCGCTACGGTTCCCACGCCCTGGCTGGCGCTGGACTGCTAAATTTTGCTATTGGCGCTCTGATAGCAGATGCAAATTTTCTTCCGGCTTCTGTCTTTCTCCATCCCGGTAGGGATGTCAGATGGTAGCCGGGGGTCGCTGCGTAGCAGCACACCCCCGGTAAACGAGCCCCCCCTGATAAACTCTCGCTCCCGCCGTGGCCGAGGGCCACGTCGGGAGGGAGAGTGGCTACGCGGGCATGTCCGTCGGTGGCGCTATCGCTTACCGACGGCTACTCTTTGAAATCCCTACCGGGATGAAAACTTGCGCAAACGAATACGCTCCACAACACCGAACTTTTCGCATTCCAGGATGGCGCTGGGTTGTTCAAAACTTGGTGTTGACACAGCGTTTTCGTGGACAGTTTCTTGGCTGTCACCTCTCCCCCGACGAAGTTGGGGGAGAGGTCGGAGCGAGCGTTCAGCGAGATCCGGGTGAGGGGGCACGCGATGTGTGAAACGAGGCCAA
>NZ_LECT01000037.1 GCF_001027925.1 Rhodopirellula islandica
CTGCGAGAGGGGAAGGTGTGATTGCCACCTGATTTCAGTGTGAAAAACACCGCTTTTCACACTCGTGCCTCGGAAGCAGCGAACGCAACACCGCGTCCCCGCACCCTCGCCCGGTGCTGCAGACCGAGCCCCCTTCAGCTAAAATCAACACCCGTTCTCCCCCCCTTTCCAAGCATGTACGACACACTGTCGTACAGAAACCCGTTGGCCGACCTAGCGTTTACAAATGGAACACTACAAGGTCATGCTCGTATCGGACACTCGCTCACCGCAGATTGGTGCTGTCCGACTTCACGTTGATTCTGACGACTCGCTCATTGAACTGTCTTTTGATGGCAACGCCTTCACTGGTACTGGCGATGACTTCTTCGACGCGTTCACTCAAATCCGCGAACAACTCCAACCGCTGGGCTTGCTGCCTCAATGCTACGCCGCGCATCTTCGCGCATTTCCGTCTGGCATGTCTCGCAGCATGGGCGGTGGTGTCAAACTCTATCGGCTCACCCTCGGCAAACAGGCCCTGATGGATGACCTGATACACATGTTTGACACTGACGATGACGTTGAACCTGCTTCGATTGCTGACCAACGTGCATTCTTTGACAAATGGATTGGTTCACTCGGCGGATCATAGGTCGGCCAACATGGTTTTTACGCTAGGCCTGCGGCACACCGCTGTCGTTTGTTCGAGCCGCCTTCTGTTGGTACAATTTCGGTAGTTCATACATCGTTCGCTTCGTTCAGGGCGGTGTCGTAAAAACCTTCCGTTAGCGGACGCTAGTTTTCTCAAATGGATACCACCACGTACAAACTTGCGCGAGCAATCGGTGGTCGCTCCAACTTTGCCGAGGTGACCGTATCTATTGAACGCGATGCCTCCATGAACGCGGCCTACGCTTCTGAACATCTCACTGATCCGAACGTACGCTGGGGCATTCCGCATGCAATTGCCGGTGCCCATCGGGCACTCGAAGAATTCGGCGACGACGCAACATCTGTTCGGATTGTTGCTCTCATCATCAACGAGGCCGACTCGAATCCCGACATTATCGCGGTGGCGGCCTACATCGCTGCGTCTCAGGCTCTTTCAGCCGATGGAATACTGCAGTCTTTCGTGGTAGATGGACGCCTGAACTTCACGCCCCGCGTCCGCTAACATGGTTTTTACGCTAGGCCTTCGGCACACCTTGGCTCTTTGGCAACGGGCCTTGGCTTTGGTAGAATCACTCGTAGTTCAGACATCGTTCGCTTCGTTTAGGACGGTGTCGTAAAAACCTTCCGTTGTCGGACCTCAGCTAATCATGGGCGCAGACGCTTTTCTAGTTTTTTATGGTGTCCGTGAGACCGTCGCGGACGATGATGCCGCAATCGAGGCGCTCGAAGAAGGTGACCACCCATTGCTGTCGCTTCCGCGCACATGCGGCCTTGATTCGTGGTGGGGCCGTTTGACCGATGGCTCGGAATACCACATCCTGCTCGGCAAGCGCGTTGGTGTATTTGGCGTTGAGAATCAACACGACGCGAGCATTGATCCTGCTGGCTTGTCCGTGATCGCGTCAGAGGTCGACGCACTTCTCACGAAACATGGAATATCTGGCACGCCTACTCTGCACTTCCAGCTTGAAGCCCAATGCTAATGACTGGCCGTAATGGTGGCTCAACGGTCCGACAACATGGTTTTTACGCTAGGCCTTCGGCACACCTTGGCTCTTTGGCAACGGGCCATGGCCTTGGTACAATTTCCTTAGTTCAAACTCCACCGCTTCGTTTGGGGCGGTGTCGTAAAAACCTTCCGTTAGCGGACGCTAGTTTTCTCAAATGGATACCACCACGTACAAACTTGCGCGAGCAATCGGTGGTCGCTCCAACTTTGCCGAGGTGACCGTATCTATTGAACGCGATGCCTCCATGAACGCGGCCTACGCTTCTGAACATCTCACTGATCCGAACGTACGCTGGGGCATTCCGCATGCAATTGCCGGTGCCCATCGGGCACTCGAAGAATTCGGCGACGACGCAACATCTGTTCGGATTGTTGCTCTCATCATCAACGAGGCCGACTCGAATCCCGACATTATCGCGGTGGCGGCCTACATCGCTGCGTCTCAGGCTCTTTCAGCCGATGGAATACTGCAGTCTTTCGTGGTAGATGGACGCCTGAACTTCACGCCCCGCGTCCGCTAACATGGTTTTTACGCTAGGCCTTCGGCACACCTTGGCTCTTTGGCAACGGGCCTTGGCTTTGGTAGAATCACTCGTAGTTCAGACATCGTTCGCTTCGTTTAGGACGGTGTCGTAAAAACCTTCCGTTATCCGACGCAACCTAATGGAACTTCACGCCAATTTGTTGCCGCTATTCACCTCTGCTGGCTGGCACTCTGATTGGCAATTCGACGTTCCCACTCGAATCCCACGCGATCACCCGGCTTTCAATGTTCTCGGCCGATTCGGCGGTCTGCATATCAAACCCGACACTGACTCTGGTGTGGAATGTGCGACCGCTGACGTCGACATCCGCCCGCTGGAGCATCGCTGGCCAACTGTCGACCGCTGGCAATCACATCTCGCGACCACACTTGTTGGCTTCGCCGTGGCTTCTGACACATACGAACAATTGTGGATCGCTGCAGATTCACGCATTTTCGCATCCAATGACATCACCGACTATGTCGGATACGTCGGTGACGGTTTTAGCGCGGCAATGCTCAACTTGCTTACTGGTGTTCGCCACCGCCCATTGCTCGCGCCCGGCGAAACCGGAATCAACTACTACGGCGAGGACTATCATGCGGGCGATCCACGCATCTACAACTGGCAGCCCAGCGTCGGATAACATGGTTTTTACGCTAGGCCTGCGGCACACCGCTGTCGTTTGTTCCAGCCACCCTCTGGTGGTAGAATCTGTCGTAGTTCATACATCGCTCGCTTCGTTTAGGGCGGTGTCGTAAAAACCTTCCGTTGCACGACCTCAGTCGAATGTGATCGCATGCAAAACCGGCGCGGCGAAACGCAACTCGACCTCTTGATGTCCACCGTACTTCCGATCGTCGGCGGTATCACCGCGGGCTTGCTCCTTCGGTCGTTCACGTCACTTCCGTTTTGGGCGTGTTTGCTCATCGGCATTCCGGTTGGCACCGTCGCTGCTTGGGTGTTGTTCGTCGGCGTCATCATTCTCGTCCACAAAACCATCGGTGAACCGCTCGCCGCGTCGCGAGAACGACGCAAACAGGAGATTCGAGACCAGTACGACGGACGTGACTAACTGTGCTGTCCTTGCAACCGTCACGAAATGGAGACTTCGCACGCAATTCAGCGGTCGTGCAACATGGTTTTTACGCTAGGCCTTCGGCACACCTTCGTTGGTAGGCAACGTGCGCTCGCATTGGTACAATTTTTCGTGATTCAAACTCCACCGCTTCGTTTGGGGCGGTGTCGTAAAAACCTTCCGTTGTGCGGCAGAGCCTAATGAATGGTGACCCGTCTGAATTCGACGCGCAACGCCTCTACGGTGTGATGACCGCGCTCGTCTGTTGCAACGACGGTGACCTGATCGACGATCCTGCCTGCTTCCCGTGCCCGGACGACTCTCGCGCTTTCTGGATGGATGCTCGCGACATGATCGCCGAACTTCGACGCGGTTTCGATTATCTCGCGTGCCCGAGGTTCGCCAACTCTATTGCTGGCAAATCCGATCAATACGTCGCAACAGCGACTCGGATGGCAGCTCAAAAGTCCGCCGAATACAAATCCGATTTTGATGCTGCGATTCAGGATGCGCTGAACTCTGATCGTATCTTTGACTTGATACCCGCTTCTGCCCATGCCGGACTTCGCCAAATCCTCGCTGAAGTCAACGCGTGAACCCGCTACATCTGCCGCACAACATGGTTTTTACGCTAGGCCTTCGGCACACCGCTGTCGTTTGTTCAAGCCTCCATCTGGTGGTAGAATCTTTTGTAGCTCAGGCATCGTTCGCTTCGTTCAGGGCGGTGTCGTAAAAACCTTCCGTTGTGTGCCACAGATCAATGCAGCTCCAAACCGTTGATGGCGATCTCCTCGACCAAGACGTCGACGTCATCGTGAACGCTTGGAACCGCAACATCATTCCATGGTGGCTGCTTCTGCCGCAGGGTGTCTCCGGTGCCATCAAGAAGCGCGGCGGTTACGCTCCGTTCCGCGAACTGGGCAAACTCGGCCCAATTCCGCTCGGCGGCGCGGTCATCACTGGCGCTGGCAAGCTCCCCTTCAAATCCATCATCCACGTTGCTGGCATCAGCATGTGGTGGCGTTCCTCAGAACGGTCGATACGTGATTCAACACGTAATGCCGTCGCCCTTGCTACTGAACACAACTTTGAATCTATGGCATTTCCGCTGATTGGGGCCGGTACTGGCGGCGGTTCCGCTGATGACGTTCTCTCGATGATGCAAGACGAACTCGGTAATTGTGACTTTGACGGACTCATCCGCATCGTGCGATTCCGACGCTAGTGGCACACAACATGGTTTTTACGCTAGGCCTTCGGCACACCTTCCATGTTTGGCGACGCGGGCTGGTCTTGGTACAATCTCCGTAGTTCAGGCATCGTTCGCTTCGTTCAGGGCGGTGTCGTAAAAACCTTCCGTTGCACGACCGCGGTCTCTCGAACTATGGCTCTCACTGACGATCCATCTGGATGGATACTCTTAATGTTCCGCAAAGAGGAACGCGAGGGCCGCGGACAATTCTGTCAGACGTTTGCGGATGGCGTGACGCCTTCTCAGCTTCAACTCGCCGATGGCGAGCGAGTGTTCGGTATCTATCGCGATACCTACTTTTTCTCTCCGCTCGCGCTTCACGTCGCTGGCGATAATGGCATCTCTCGGATTGCTTGGGCGGATATCGCTTCTTGTACTTCAAAACACGGTAACGGCGACAAAACGTCAACGCTAACTCTCACCGATGGCTCAACGACTGTCATCCGCACCGCTGATCTGGCAACTGGTTGGTCTGGCCGAATTTCGCTGTTGTACCACCAAATGATCGAGACCTTCGGTCATCGGGCCTCTCTTGGCCCAACACTGAAACCATTGGATGCATTCCTTGACTCTGCCAACGACCCGTATTGCCTATTCCCAAATTTGGAACCTCATCCGGACATGCAATCGTTGCGTGAATCGTTGGCCCAACTCGTCGACATGGACGGGGTCAACGAGATTCACGTGATTGTTCCTGACGACGCCCCCGACACTGCCCTCGGTCTGGCGATTCAAACCGTGCTTTCGCCGGATCAACTATCAGATTGGGCCGCCTCACTCGGTGCGGATGGCGTTTTGCCCGCCTCGGAAAACATCGCCCGTCAATTCGGAACGATTCCCGATGGCCAGCACATCCTGCATGCTGTTTGGGATTGAGACCTTTATCCCGCTTCAGCGGTCGTGCAACATGGTTTTTACGCTAAGGCCTGCGGCACACCTTGGCTCTTTGGCAACGGGCCTTGGTCTTGGTACAATTTCCGTAGTTCGGGCATCGTTCGCTACGTTTAGGGCGGTGTCGTAAAAACCTTCCGTTAGCGGACGCTAGTTATTCACATATGGGCGCCGAATTCAGAATCGAAATCACGCCGATCGTAGAATCGCTGGATTCGCCTTGTGACGCCGTATTCGCTGGCACTGATTGGCAACGGATTCCGACCTCACTCGTCGAACATCCGAATGGCATCGGCGTTCAATCTGGCGCGGTTCCACGCGATACGTCGTGGCCTCACGTCGCCGACATCTGCGCCAACGACGACGGTACGTTTTACGCCGTCGCCCACTGTACTGACGGCCTTCACTTTCTTCACGCCTTGAAGGGACAACTGGAAACTGCTGGCCATTCGGTCGTTCTCAATGACGACTACTACTAATGGAGCGTTTTCTCGCGATTCCGCGTCCGCTAACATGGTTTTTACGCTAGTCGCTTCGCGATCACCTTCGTTCGTTGGCAACGGGCGTTCGCGTTGGTACAATCACTCTTACTTGGAGTCGATCGCTTCGTTAACGGCGGTGACGTAAAAACCTTCCGTTGTGTGACGCTAGTCGATAGGTAATCCGATGGCATTGGTTTGGGATGGCATGCCGTGTGCCATATGTGGCGAACCAATTGCTGACACGTCATCTGGCGATATGTTCGCGCTGACGATGTGGGGCATCGCCGACCCACGATTCGTTCGGGTTGACGATGCCGCCATGCACCAATCTTGCATTGACGGTTGGGACCTTCGCGATGAATTCGTCGCATACTTCAACGAACACTGCAGCAACGAGTTACGCGTCAATCGCAGCGGACGCGTCGTTTATCGCTCGAAATGGTGGCCGTTCTCGTAGTGCCCGCGTCACACAACATGGTTTTTACGCTAGGCCTTCGGCACACCTTCCCTGTTTGGCGACGCGGGATGGCCTTGGTACAATGTTCATAGTTCAGACATCGTTCGCTTCGTTTAGGGCGGTGTCGTAAAAACCTTCCGTTAGGCGACCTAGATCACTCGTGATTGATACCGTTTTCCATTACGACGACACGCCCATTCGCGTTTCCCACGATTGTTGCACCGATCCCGTGGGTCGCACCGAAGACGGCCTCCTCGTACGAAGTGCGTCTGCCGAATCTGACACTCTCTCGACTATCACCATTGGCCCGCACGAGAACTTACGCAAAATCTATGTCTTCTGGTCGCTCGTCACGACTGGCGAGCACTTCGATTTGCTCTACGTTCCTGACACCCAAACGCTGTTCGTTGGGGGTGGTTCGCATTCCGCATCAATTGACACTGCCACAATGTCAATCATCCAGCAAAACGATATCACGTTGTTCTGGGCATTTGAACGTCGCCGCCAGTTCGTCCTCGAACTTGGCGAATTGGAGTGCTTTCTTTACGACTTACACGGCAAACTGATCGACGAGGCTCCTGTCGACCCTCCCTATGAAATCAACGAAACCGATGGTGGCATCAACCTTGTGTCCATCGTTGTCGGGTCTCAATGGCTGACCTTTCCCGCGTAAATCGGTCGCCCAACATGGTTTTTACGCTAGGCCTACGGCACACCTTCGTCCTTTTGCAACGCTCGCTGGCCTTGGTACGATGCTCGTCGTTCAGACATCGTACGCTTCGTTTAGGGCGGTGTCGTAAAAACCTTCCGTTGTACGCCCCAAGATGGACACAATTGAACATCCAACACTGGGCACGCTTGAATTTGACGCGAGCTTGAATTGGTACACCAACAACATCGTCGTCCAAGGTGAACCCGCGGCCTTCCGCTTGTCGCTCGACGAGTGCGACGACACGACAACACTGCTTTCCAATGGTGCGGATGTCGCGTCTGGCATTTCCGCCACCGCTCTTTCTGCTGCGGACTACGCAGCACACACCCTTCTCGACGACATCAACAACCATTGGTTACGCGATGGGGAATTACGACTTTCGCACGAACAACTTGTTGCGATGCTTCTGCTGGAATCGGTAGTGGTCTATCCTGACGGTGGTTCCGAGTGGCTGTTTGTTGATCGAACTGCGGAATTGCTTGTCGGGCATTGCGTCATCGCAACCTTGGAGCCTGACGGAACGTTTTCTGACGCAAGCATCAATGGCTAGTCAGGGGCGTACAACATGGTTTTTACGCCAGGCCTTCGGCACACCTTCCTTGGTTGGTCACGCGGGCTGTCCTTGGTACAATTTCCGCAGTTCAGGCATCGTTCGCTTCGTTCAGGGCGGTTTCGTAAAAATCTTCCGTTAGCCGCTCGCAGTTGAATGAGCCTCGTACTCGGATATCTTGCAGGCTTCGATTGGAAGTCGATTGAATACGTTCCCGATATCTACTTCGAGGACGACGGTTACTACTGGCACCTGCACGACGTATTTGCCGAACTGCACCGCGCGACAGGGCAATACATTGACCTTTACGGCACCGCTGCATTCGCGGACACCCAGATCGAAACGCTTCAATCTGCGCTTCTAGACGCGCGAAATGCCGCTATCCAACAGCCTGACTCGTGGGATGTTCACGTCGGGAATCAAACGCACCCCGTTAAACAACCTTTGTACCGAACCGTGAATCGCGACACTCTCGTCTCCCTCATCAACGGCGTTCTTGACGCTGCAACAATTGCCCGCGAACGAGATTTGACGCTGGCCTTTTGGGGCGATTAGTCCAGCGCGGGCGGCGGCTAACATGGTTTTTACGCTAGGCCTTCGGCACACCGCTGTCGTTTGTTCAAGCCGCCCTCCATTGGTACAATTACCCGTAGTTCAGACATCGCTCGCTTCGTTCAGGGCGGTGTCGTAAAAACCTTCCGTTAGCCGCCGCTAGATCATGAAGTACTTCGACGTTTCTTGGTGCGAATCGGAAGACGAAATGGACGAACAGGCGCGTCTGTTCGGCACCATCCTCGCGTGGGCTGCGAACAATCAACATCTCAGCGCTGACTGCGTCGAGGACAATCCGGACGTTCTCGAGCGGGTTCGTTCGCGATCCATGGATTCCGGCATGTTCTTCGCGGACATCGCGTACGCGCTCTGCGACGGCAAGATTTGCGACCACGACTTCACTGACGCCGCGCAGGAGTTTATGTCGCACTACATCGACAAGAATCTCAAGCAATTTGCTGACGACTTCTATGGCGTCCGTGGTCAGGAACTCCCAGCTGACGACTCATGGGACGCGTACGATAGACTTGCGGCCGTATTCGACCAACGTTTCTCCGATTGGCAAGCTCACTCGTAGTGCCCCGCGGCGGCTAACATGGTTTTTACGCTAGGCCTTCGGCACACCGCTGTCGTTTGGTCGAGCCTCCCACTGCTGGTATAATCTCTCGTAATTCAGACATCGTTCGCTTCGTTCAGGGCGGTGTCGTAAAAACCTTCCGTTACGCGACCTCAGGTATTCGTGAATCGACACTCTCCATCTGCTGCCGAACTCACACCCATGGTGCGCGTAGCGCTCTGGCGGGACTGGGACCCTATCGGTGTCAACGACTGCCCTGAGGCCCAAGACGAATACGACTCGTACGTTGGCGGCGTCTGCTCGTTGCTGCTATCTGGCGCTGACGGCTACAAACTTCGGCAACACCTTGCTCACATCGAGACTGTTGGCATGGGGCTCTCGTCTCCATGCTCGCATCTGGACGACGTTGTCTGCAAACTCCTCGCGATGGTTGGCCGTTAACGCGGGGCAACGGTCGCGTAACATGGTTTTTACGCTAGGCCGCTCTCCATTGGAGACTCATTCGGCCATTAACGTCATTCGCTTCGATAACGCTTTGCTCCGCCGGAGACAGCGGCACACCCTCGCTCTTTGTTCAAACTGCGATCCTTTGGTACGATGTTTGGTGATTCGACATCTGTTCGCTCCGTTCGGGGCGGGTGTCGTAAAAACCTTCCGTTAGCGGACGCTAGTTATTCACATATGGGCGCCGAATTCAGAATCGAAATCACGCCGATCGTAGAATCGCTGGATTCGCCTTGTGACGCCGTATTCGCTGGCACTGATTGGCAACGGATTCCGACCTCACTCGTCGAACATCCGAATGGCATCGGCGTTCAATCTGGCGCGGTTCCACGCGATACGTCGTGGCCTCACGTCGCCGACATCTGCGCCAACGACGACGGTACGTTTTACGCCGTCGCCCACTGTACTGACGGCCTTCACTTTCTTCACGCCTTGAAGGGACAACTGGAAACTGCTGGCCATTCGGTCGTTCTCAATGACGACTACTACTAATGGAGCGTTTTCTCGCGATTCCGCGTCCGCTAACATGGTTTTTACGCTAGTCGCTGCGCGATCACCTTCGCTCTTTGGCAACGGGCGTTCGCATTGGTACAATCTTTCTCAACTCAGAGTCAACCGCTTCGTTTACGGCGGTGACGTAAAAACCTTCCGTTGGCCGTCACAGTCAAATGACAATTCCACGCAAACACTTGGTTCAAGAGGTCAACGAACTCACGGAGGCGTTCCGCACCGACAGCATTTTCGCCGATGTCCACGCCCTGCTTGCGACTCACTCTATCGCACCAAGCGACGTTCTGCTGGCGGGCCTGATAGAAAATGGGGAATGGTACGAGAGCGGCGCTGTTGTGCTCCCGGACGGTCGCGTGTTTTTCTTTGAACGCGAAAACTCACGTTTGCCCAAATTTGATCGTGCCGAGTTTGTTACACCAGAATCACTTACCGATTACTTTGCGGCGATATTTGTCGCCGTAGAGATGGCGTCAGCGGCATGCGAGTGACGGCCAACATGGTTTTTACGCTAGGCCTTCGGCACACCTTCGTTGGTAGGCAACGTGCGCTGGCATTGGTACAATCTCTGGTAGTTCAGGCGTCGCTCGCTTCGTTCAGGGCGGTGTCGTAAAAACCTCCCGTTATCTGCCGCAGTCGATCAGTGAATCCACCCGAACCAGCACTCGAACGACTCTCAAACGTTGACTGGTTTGCGAACGTTGCTCGGCCAATTGGCGTTTCTCTTCCGCTCTCGGTCGAGCGAATCCCAAACTGGCAGGACGCAACTAAACGACGCGGCAACCTCGACTCCGAGAATGCGTTCCTTGAAGCGTGCGGACGACTCACGGTCGCCCTTAGCGCGAACCATCGTGAATCGTACCGCCTATGGAATACTGTTGTGCGAGGCGCGCGGGATACGATTGACAACACAATTATTCCTGTCGTCTCGTCCGCATTGCCTTCTCGGTATGACGCCGATTTTGTCCTCAGTTGCGTGCAGTGGGATGCAATGCACTACGTGATGGAACATGTTTATGCTGACCTGATTCCCCCGGCGTTCTACACCATGGTCTACGACGTTTATGCCGCCGG
Organism: Rhodopirellula islandica; assembly: GCF_001027925.1. Lineage (NCBI taxonomy): Bacteria > Pseudomonadati > Planctomycetota > Planctomycetia > Pirellulales > Pirellulaceae > Rhodopirellula > Rhodopirellula islandica. Next base: position 10,824 of record NZ_LECT01000037.1, read on the forward strand.
ACATTTCCCGTGCCACTGGGACGAAAACTGGCCTGATGGACGCCTTTGGGTAGCGTAGCGGCAGATAACATGGTTTTTACGCTAGGCCTGCGGCACACCTTCGTCCTTTGGCAACGATCGCTGGCCTTGGTACAATTCCCGTAGTTCAAGCATCGTCCGCTTCGTTTAGGGCGGTGTCGTAAAAACCTTCCGTTGTGCGACCTACCGTTATGACAAGGCAACCTCATAGCGAGTGGTACGCGGACGTCACGAAGCTCAAATCCGAGCTTGACTCATCGCCCGACGACCTCGAACTCGCGTAACGTTTCTGGCACGCCATCAGCGGCGCGTTCGGCTACGACGTCCGCGATGGTAAACGCGTGGTGGACACCTTCCGCACGTGCGCCCTCAAATCCGATGACGGTTTGGCTGCAATGCTCTCCGCATTTCGCAATTTGGCCGACGATTCCGGCGAATTCCCACGTGCCGCCTTGTTCGATCCGCCCCTCGAAAACCTCTTTCGCATGATCGTCCGCCAATCGGACCATCCACTTAATCCAGACGCTACTTGGGTTCTCGGGTTCATCGACACCGACGATTAACCGGTCGCACAACATGGTTTTTACGCTGGGGCCTTCGGCACACCTTCGCTCTTTGGCAACGGGCGTTGGCTTTGGTACAATTTCTCGTAGTTCAGGCATCGTTCGCTTCGTTTTCGGCGGTGTCGTAAAAACCTTCCGTTGTGCGGCAGAGCCTAATGAGTGGTGACCCGTCTGAATTCGACGCTCAACGCCTCTACGGTGTGATGACCGCGCTCGTCTGTTGCAACGACGGCGACCTGATCGACGATCCTGCCTGCTTCCCTTGCTCGGCCGATTCCCGCGCTTTCTGGTTGGACGCTCGCGACATGATCGCCGCAATCCGCACCGACTACGATTACGTCGCATCCCCTGAATTCACCGATTCAATCGCTGGCAAATCCGACCAATACGTCACGACAGCGACTCGGATGGCAGCTCAGAAGTCCGCCGAATACAAATCTGACTTTGATGCTGCGATTCAGGATGCGCTGAACTCTGATCGCATCTTTGATCTGATCCCTACTTCTGCCCATGCCGGACTTCGGGAAATCCTCGCTGAAATCAACGCGTGAACCCGCTTCATCTGCCGCACAACATGGTTTTTACGCTAGGCCTTCGGCACACCGCTGTCGTTTGTTCAAGCCTCCCACTGTTGGTAGAATCGCTGGTTGTTCAAACTTGAATGGCATCGCAACGGCGGTGTCGTAAAAACCTTCCGTTGTGCGGCCCTACTCGAAAAGATCGTCATGGATGCCCAGCCCGTAGACTCTCGCGACGCGCTAATCCGCCATATCCACTCGATGGTTGCCGACTACGACCAATGCGAAAACCGCGACGTAGAGACCTTCTTGAACGCGATGGCTGCATGGCTCAACGATTGCGGCGGCTACTATCGCAACACCGGGCAAACGGTAAACATTGACGAACCGAACTGGCAACTTGTTGCCGATGCGCTGTCGGCTGCGACGGTCTATGACTGACCCTGCTCGCAGCTAGACGGGCCGCACAACATGGTTTTTACGCTAGGCCTTCGGCACACCTTCGCTCGTTTGGCAACGGGCGCTGGCATTGGTACAATCTCTCGTGATTCAAACTCCACCGCTTCGTTCAGGGCGGTGTCGTAAAAACCTTCCGTTGTGTGACCCTAGCGTATTGATCCCGAACGACTACGAACCGTTGCTTCTCAACTTCCACGATGTTCGACTCGTTGATGGTGCATCCGTAATCGGCGACGATGGTGGGGGTCGCCTCGAATTGGACGGTGATCGCATATTCTCGCGTGACCCTGCCGGGCAACTTCCGACGCGTTTCGTCAATTCCTCATTGCAACAGTTGCGGTCGTGCATTGACGCACATCGCGGTTATGCTGACACGGTTCGCGATGATGACGAGGGTGCTGCGGCTACGGTGTTCGCTGATGCGATTCGCGGAATCGACGCTGAATGTTTCGCTGATCCGGAGAATTGGTGGGCGGTTGTTGTCGAGCAAACTCGTGATGGCTTGCTCTAATCTGGCGTCACCGGGTCACACAACATGGTTTTTACGCTGAGGCCTTCGGCACACCTTCCACGTTTGGCCACGCGGGCTGGCCTTGGTACAATTCCAGTAGTTCAGGCATCGTTCGCTTCGTTCAGGGCGGTGTCGTAAAAACCTTCCGTTGTACGCCTCAGGTAATTTCATTGCGAATCCGTTTCTTCAGCGAAGACGATGACTGGACCACCAGCGGAGCTCGGATCGACACGCCGGAGAACATTGCTGCCATTGAGTCCATACTCGAAAACATTGGCAGCGTGATTGTCGAGCACTGGCACTATCGCGGTTCGTCTGCCCCATCACGCCATGTGTTCGACGACATCGACGATTTCAACGCGTATCTTGCGGAGCAATGCTTCGCCGGTGACGCAATTGACGTTTGGAGCATGCACGAACTGTGCACGCCGGAAAATCGTCTCTTGACTGGCAAATGCGCTGATGACGAGGGGCGAACACCAAATGGCGGAGCGTATTAGCGGGGCAACGGCGTACAACATGGTTTTTACGCTAGGCCTTCGGCACACCTTCCAACTTTGTCAACGCGGGCTGGCCTTGGTACAATTGTCGGTAGTTCAGACATCGCTCGATTCGTTCAGGGCGGTGTCGTAAAAACCTTCCGTTGTACGACCCAGATCAAATTGAATTCCAACCGTCCAGACGCTCAAACCCGCTTCAAAACTGATACGGCGACACTAACCGTATTCGATCCGGCATGCGTCCAACATCGCGCGGAAGATGATGCGGACTGGTGGTCCATCCCCGACGACGAATGCGCCGAGATCAACGCTGGCAACGTCGCTTTCGTGTCTCTTGGCGTGGACGGCACTTACGATTGCGATGTGTTTCGCGATTCCGACCGCTGTCAGATTCCGCCCGGCGCGCTTACGATCAATATTCGGACCGTACTCGGATGCTTCTACGTTGGCGCCGGTGAATACGTTGTCGCCGATGGGATTGGGCCAGACACGCGTTATGGCGGCGTATTGATGTCGTTACCGGCGGGTAACTGGACCCTTGCTGTCACTTCACCGGCGGCTGGCCACCTCGTTTTGCGTCTAGCGCCGTTGGACACCGAAGCTGCCAATTCATTTGACGATTCGCCACGTCTTTCGTAGCGCTAGGGTCGTGAAACATGGTTTTTACGCTAGGCCTTCGGCACACCTTGGCTCTTTGGCAACCGGCCGTGGCCTTGGTACAATTTTTCGTAGTTCGGACATCGTTCGCTTCGTTTAGGGCGGTGTCGTAAAAACCTTCCGTTGTGCGGACGAGACCAAATGCAAAACGCAACGCACGCTGGCGGACTCAATGAGTTCTCCTACTGCGCTTCATTGCACATTTCACACCCATCGCTCGACCCTGCCGACGTAACTGCTGCGCTCGGCATGGAACCTGCTCGTACATCGCACGTTGGGCAACCTCACCGATCTGTTCCTGATCGCGTCTATGACTTTTCCCACTGGTCGTGTGAATTGGCGACTCGAGATGGCGACGACATTTCGACGTTTCTAGGTCGGTTCGTTGACCTGATGTCGCCACACCGCTCTTTTCTCGAACAACTTTCGGATGGCGGTGCCGAAATCGAGTGCTTCATCGGCGTATTCGCTACTCGGCTATGTGACCAGATGTATTCCCATAGCCTACTTGGTTCTCTTGCTGCCCTCCGAGTCAACTTGCGATTCGAATTGTACCCCGCCGACGATCGTGAGACGTCAGAGTAAATCGCCGCACAACATGGTGTTTACGCAAAGCCACGGCTTCGTCGTTGGAGCATCGTTTGGCTTGCGACGATTGACGCTCCGTTGTCGCGTGTTGCTTTGCCACGCCGTGGACACCGCCTCTTTGGCAACGTGGTTTCTTTTTGGTAAACTGATTTGTGTTGCGACGCTTTTTGACTTCGGAGAGAAGCGGTGTCGTAAAAACCTTCCGTTGTACGACCTAGCGTGTTGGCGCTACACACCGAAGTGACAGAGAACCAAATCAGTTACGACCTTGTGATGGACGACGAAATGCCCTTCGTCGAGGGTACGTACCGTCTCTCCGGGGAAGACTGGCAGGTATTCATCTTTACCCGCCGCGACGTGGACGAGCCAGTAATCTCCGATTCAACGTGGCATAGCGGCATCACGGGGTTGCATATCGCTTTCCCTCGCAACGTCAAACTGAACCAGACTGTTGTCGAGTCTCTGCTGGGCGATCACCTTGGCGTTGACGCGTGGTCCGTCGTTCGTGGGCCCGATTCAATGGGTCTTCGCTAATCGACCGGTCGTACAACATGTTTTTTCGCTAGGCCTTCGGCACACCTTCGTCCTTTGGCAACGATCGCTGGCCTTGGTACAATTTTCTTAGTTCAAACATCGCTCGCTTCGTTCAGGGCGGTGTCGTAAAAACCTTCCGTTAGGTGACGCTAGTTTTCTCAGGGGCAGGCCGTGCCATCCAAACTCGTTGCCATTCACGACGCTCCTTCTGGTTGCGAACTCGAACTTTCTGACAACTCGCGCATTGCCCTCAACGTGATGCATTCGACTATTCGCGATTACGTGATCCTCGACGGGTTCCGCGACCTGCAATCATTCGTTGATGCCCACCGGATCGACGTCTACTACCAACCGGTCGCTATTCGTCCATCCGACTGGGACACGTTTGCACGCTTCGTTCGCGATTCTGGTGTTGCTTCCTCGCTCTTGGATGTCCAGCCGCTATTCGATTTAACGCACTCTGAGATTCTTGCATTGCCCAACCGGCTGTACGGTGGCATTGGGTGTGCCGTCGACGATTTGCCACCTGTCTTCTACACTTCACCAATCGCTGACTTTCTTCCCGACAATCACCGCCGGGCCGGTTGGTTTCGCTGGGCATTCTCGTCTGCGGGCTACATGATGCACCAAATCTACGTCAATCCTTCTACTGGTACCGTAGACATCGAAAGCGGACACGTAGAATATCACTATCTCGAAAATCCCCGCGTCACCTAACATGGTTTTTACGCAGGGGCCTTCGGCACACCTTCCATGTTTGGCGACGCGGGCTGGCCTTGGTACAATTTCTGGCAGTTCAGGCATCGTTCGCTTCGTTTAGGGCGGTGTCGTAAAAACCTTCCGTTGTCGGACGCAGGTGAACCTTTGGGCAAACGGATTGTCTAGTACGTCGCACTCTAATTGCGATGGAAGCCATTCATGCCACGCCCACGTAAACTCGTCAAATGCAAATTCCTACCGTATTTTCAGGTGCGGACGGGATCCCCGCCTCCCGGCGTTCTGTGGCTTGACGTCAGCAGTTCTGGCGAATCTCCGCTCGACCAGTTCAGCCCCTTCTTTCCGCATGGTGGAATACCGATTCCGGGAATGGAATCGAAGCGTTCTGACTCAGTCGAAGGCATTTGGCAGGGGCTCAAGGTTATTCGCGGCGGCATTGCCGCACGGTTTTTCGAGGGTGGTGGCCAAAAGCGCGTCGGCAAACCTCGCGGTCACCAGTTCGGGCATGCAAAACGATTGCTCGGACTCGAAGAGGCCCGACGGAAAATCTACATCCCGGCCTACGAATGGATGCTGGACAACTGCATTGCCCCGGCCATCATTGATGGCTTCGTGGACAACGCGTTTCGGGGCGTGCCACAGCTCTTTTACGATCGTGAGGACAACGGCTCGATCGGTAAAGATGCACCCTTAGCGCACGCAAAAGTGCTCGTCGATTACATCAATCGAAAGATTGACGCGTGCTCTGGCGTCTAGCGCCCGACAACATGGGTTTTACGCTAGGCCTTCGGCACACCGCTGTCGTTTGTTCAAGCCTCCCTCTGGTGGTAAAGTCTTTTGTAGTTCAGGCATCGTCCGCTTCGTTCAGGGCGGTGTCGTAAAAACCTTCCGTTGTGCGACCTACCGAAATGGAATATCTGGGCCATCCGTACTTCGATGAATCCGACCGAAGCGCCTGGCTCGAACTCCCTATCGACCGAGACGGTATTCCTACGGCTAGCGACACCGCGGACGCGCTAAACTCTGTAATCCGACGTGACTTTGACCAAATTCGCTCACTCGTCATCGAACGTTTAACAATGTGTTCGCCCGATGAATGGCTCGCTGAGTGTCCGCATCCACTGCTTAACGACTTTTTGTACTGCCCGGCTGGTGACGCCAGCGCTCGCATTTTTCTCCAGTACGCATTTCGCCCAAGTCTGACCGAAAACTCCTACCACACTGACACGTGGTGGGCGATCGTCCTGTGTCCGTACGTCACCGGGAATCCATACACGAACAAAATGGATTACGTAATCGAGCATTTCGGTTGGTCCGTGGACTAGAGATGCACCGGTCGCACAACATGGGTTTTACGCTAGGCCTTCGGCACACCTTCCAACTTTGTCAACGCGGGCTGGCTTTGGTACAATCTTTGGTAGTTCAAGCATCGTTCGCCATCGTTGATGGCGGTGTCGTAAAAAGCGTTCCGTTAGGCGACCTACCGAGGTCGGGGGTTCGAGGGGATCTATTAGTGTGCGATTAGCGCTGATTAGTGTTCCTGGAAAAGCCGGGCTGCGCTGAACACTGATCTTCGCTAATTGAACACTAATCCGGCGC